>DATNQY010000139.1:0-11764 GCA_036703785.1 Candidatus Obscuribacterales bacterium | reverse complement strand
ATGCTGCTCGCGCGCGCAAGATGGCCGATTGGAAACGCCGGCTGTACAGCGACTGGCACAACATCCGCATTGAATCTGTGGAAACGCAAGTGCCTGACACCGTACACGTCGGCGACGATATGCGGGTGCGCGCTCGAGTGCACCTGGGAACCATCAACCCGGACGACATTTCGGTTCAGATCTACCACGGACGCCTGGACGCTTACGGCAATATCGTCGAAGGCGAAATCGTCCCGATGGTGCTCAGCGAATCGAAGGACAATGCCGGATTGTTCAGCGGCGCCATTCGATACTTCAAGAGCGGCCGTCACGGCTTCACCGTACGCGTCTTACCGCATCATGACGATCTTGGCACGCCGTTTGAAACCGGACTCATCCAGTGGGCATCGCAGGGCCAGCTTTCCGAGGCACCACGGGCGGTGGTACAGCCGGTCTAGGAAAATACCCGATCGGTTAGACGGACTTTTGCGGGCCGTCATCTCTGTGCTGAAAAGTTTGCTCGATCAGCGCGTTGTCGACGCGTTCGTCTTGCAGCAAGCGCTCCGTCGTTTCTTTCTGCACCGCTTTGATGTGCGACTCTATATTGTCGAGCTCTTTGCGGGAGCGCTCGATGCGATCGCGCAATCTCTGCCGTTGTGCGTTCAGCTTATTGAGAATGATGTCCAGGTCCTGATTGCTCATACGGACAGGCTCCTGATCTCCATCTTGCACATCGAGCTTCCAATCTGTCACCAGGAAGCGCGCTCTGTGTTTACGTTTCGTTAGTTCTTTCCTGCGAGTAAATGTTCCCGAAGTCAGCACTGGAACTGCCGCTTGAGCATATGCAAATGACAAATCTCTAGATTAAATCCCGGCCTTATCGTGTCGCGTTCGTAATTGCACGTATGACAGCGGGACGGCTGGCGACTACACTCGGCTCTACTCTCATCCAGTCCCATCTCTCTCTCTCTCTCAAGGTTGCGTCGGCGACCGTAGCTGCAGGCAGCCACCTTTAAGGACCCGCACAAACGTGCGGAAGCTTCTATGTCGGCAGAAATATCTTCCGGGAGCCATCCTCCGGACAATCTGGAAACAAAAGCCGCGCCAAACAATGATAAGGGCAAGCTCAACGAGCAACCTGAGGCGGCGAAAAGCCAACCGGAGGCCCCGAAATCAGCGGATATCGATTATCTGACCATAGCCGCCGATTGCGGCAAGTCTTTTTTGCAATCGGCTGGAATGACGCCAATCTGGAACGGCTTGGGCGAGCTGGTGTCGGGCGGCAATTTGCCGAAGATTTCCATCCTTAATGAGGAAAACGCCAAGTCCAGCACTGCGGACCGCTGGGCTCAAAACATCGGCGGGGCGCTGGGTATAGCCGCTGACATATTCGCTCTATCAAAACTTAAGCCGCTGGCTTTCGGCTCTGCGACCACCGCTGAGTCGCTGCAGGCGATGTCCTCAGGTGCGCGTGCTCTCACACAATTTTCCGAAGGGGCGAAGCTCGGCGCATTTTACGGCGGAGTGCTCACTCCGTCCGACCCGGATGGGAATCTTGTCACAGGACGCCTGAAGAACATCGTTTCGCAAGGGCTAACTTTCGGCTTGCTCGGCGGCGGCGCTGAAGCTGTCGGCGGTTTGAAGTCGTTCGCCGGACTGCGTCCAGGCGGATTGGCGAATGCGCTCACGGACGTCGGAATATCGGGCGCGGTCGGCGCGCCGGTGGGCATCATCGGCACAGGAACCGACGCGCTACTCAATGGTAAGACGTTCGGCAGCGAGGAAATGAAGCAAGCCGCGGTTGACTACGGTGTCATCGGCATGGCTATGACCGGACTCACGCATGGCGTCGCCGCATTCAAGTCGAGGCATGCGGTGCGGGCAGCCGAAGCGCCCGGCACTAACGCGGCGAACATTACCGAAGCGCGCACCGCGGACGGTGGCGCACCGGGTAACGCTATGGCCTTAGCTAGTTTATCTAAGAGCGCAGAAGAACATATAAAGACCGCGCTCGGTGATCACGATTTCCCCGGATTCAGCGGCGGTGAAAACGCGTTTTTCGCTGGTGGCTTCAATGATCTACACTATTCGAACGCGTTCGGTTCGGACTACGGTGCGTTTAGCGGATTTCACGATTTCGAGCCCGACCCGTCGCGTGTTGAGCCATCGTTTGGCGGACGCTCTTTGCAAGAAGCGCCGTCATTGGACGACTTGAAAAAATTGATGCAGGAATTGAAGTCTAAGATGGCGGAAGTTGAAATACCTACTTCTGCTAAGGGACAGGAATCGAGTGCGAGATTCATTCCGGAGAAAGCGACTCAACTTGATGCGCACCAGCTTGAACTCGGAAAAACGACTCAGGACATGATGGGCTCAACGGAAATAGGGGACAAAATCGTTGGCATAAAGCGATACATCAATACGGCAGGCGAACCGGCAGGCGACTACCTCGCGCGTCTGGTAAAGAACAGCGACGTGACCATTATCGGCGAGCAACATACCATGGAGGTCGCCAATCCGAATCGTGAGCTCGGTAAGCAAATTGTCACTGAGATGCCTGCTGGTTCGACTCTGGCGGTAGAACTGCCGGAGTCGCTGAAAGAAGTGTTCGATAAGTTCAACAAAACTCCGGGGAGCGAAATTCTTCCGCATTCGGCGATCAGCGATAAGCTCAGTCTACAGCCGGGATTGCGCTTATTGCGCGCACTCCAAGCCAACGATCCGGATTTGGTGGAGATGTGGAAAGCAGCGCGGGACAAGGGTGTTCGCGTGGTGCCCATTGACGCCGAGACTGAAAATTATAATGGCAAAAAGCTCACAGACGACAACCGAGAAGGCACACTCGCCAATGAGGTGCTCGCCTTGCATCGTGCGGACAAATCAAAGCCTGTCGTAGTTTGGATCGGCGATATGCACGCTGCCAAAACGGTAGAGGACGGAGTACCCCTACTCGCAAAACGTGTCGCTGAATCTCCCGAGTTTGCCAGTGGAGAAAGCAAACTGAGCACCGTTCTGTCCCAAATCTCTGAAACGGAAGCCGACCACCTTCCGCTCCAAGTATTGGCGAAAGATGTAAGCGAACCGGTTGCAATGCCCACCACTCAAAAGGGACAGCCCACGCCTCTGAGCGATTTACCCGGTCTCGACGAGAGAACCGCAAAGGCCGCGAAGGCGTGGCCGAAAGTGGCTGATTGGGATCACGTAATCATGTATCCGCCGGCGCCTCGTGACATGCGGGCCAATTTTTTCATGAGGAAGGCTGAGTCGCTGATGGCCGATTTGACCAGCGGGAAAGACCAGTTCAGCATGGCGTTCTTGGATGAGCCCGACGCGCCCTATCATCCGCAGTTTCCGCTAAGCTCGAGAGTCGACGGACTCACAGATCACGGATCGGCCGATGGGCTGCTCTTGCGAGACATCCATAACAGTTTGTCGGACCTGCTCCAGGCAAACGGCCTACCTGAGTTGGCCTCGACGATACGCAGTTAAACAGCGGGCTTGTGCCCGCCGGTACAAATTCGCAAAGCCCGCCGCTATGGAAAGTCTACACTGGACCAAAGTCCGCGGTCAGTTGTCGTCAATACGGGTAAAACCCGCCCCAGGACGGGAATTGTACGCAGAGACTGAATAGCATAGAAGGATTATGCTTGGTGAAGCTCACCAGCACAGGGTTTGAATCATGGCCGACGGCATCCTAAAGGGACCACCTGGCGGATCAACCAGCGCGCGGGCAGGTGTTTACCCACGTGTACGGCGTTCCCGTGCCGGCTAACACGACCAATAGATAAACTTGCATCTGATGCAAGTTTTTATAGTGGGCGAAGCGGGCTGCCGCCCGCCGGTACGATAGGCGGCGATTAGAACCGGCCGGAACCGCTGCCGAAGACGTGATAGTCGAAGGTGAAGTTGATGTCCACATCATCCCCGACGCCCTCGGGTAGATGAGCAAATGGTGCGGCTTGCTCGACTGCTGTCTGAGCGGCGTCATCAGCTTCCGTCACACCTGACGGCGACAGCATTTTGACTCTGCCGATGTGCCCGTCTTTGTAGACTTTGAAGGTGACTTTGATGCGCTTGTTCTCGTTGCCCTTGGGCGGATACCAGTGTGCTTTGATACGCTTTTGCAACTCGCGCATGTATGGGCCCATGTCGACGTCCGCATCACCGTTGCTGCTGCCTGCGCCGGTGCCGCCTGTGCCGCCGCCTGCGCCTGCTGTTGCACCTGATGGGGCCGTGACTACGGGCGCGGGAGCCGGTGGTGCCGGTGGTGGCGCTTCGACGGGAGCCAACGCCAGCGGCGTCGGTTCTTTAGTCGGTACTGCCACCGCCACTGGTGCCGGCTTCGGTGGTTCTACTTTGCGCGGCGGTTGCACGTGCTTTGGTATCACTACCGGCTTCGGATGGACAATCGGCTTCGGCTGCAATTTCGGCGGCGCTTTCTTCGGCGCCGGCGGTTTTGGAGCCGGCTTCGCTTGCTTGGGCTTTTCCTGCGGCTGCAGTTGGATGTCCACTATCTGCGAGACTTTCGGCACCGGAGTGACGAACAGAATAATGGTGAATACGAACGAGATGATCACGGCCAGGTGGACGAGATAGCTGCCGCTGGTCGCTTCGGATAAGGTGAGCTGCGCTACCGGCAACGACTTGCCGCTGCGGATCTTCCTCACCGCCGAGTCATAGGCGTCGCGCACGGCGTACGCCACAAACGCCATAAGAAGGATGGCGTAGATGACCATGGCGGGCGTCTGAGTCAAGCCGGTTTCAAAAGGAGAACCCAGACTCCAGTTGGGTTGGCGCTGCATGGAAGCGGCGATGGAACTAAGCCAGGGTTTTAGTTTTTCGCCGGCAGCCATGCTTACAATAAGGGCAACGTTGGCAAGATCAATTGCCAAAAACAGAAGCCCTTTGGCGATTTCGCCATTCCGCAGCTGTCCTAAACCTGGAATCACCGACATCACCGCCACCCGACGGGCATATGGAAGCCGCTGCTTCCACATCTCCATCAGGATGTCCAGGTCGTCGTTTTGCGGCTCGCCGGGATTCGGCGAGGAATCAAAACCAACGCTGGGCCTGCGGTCGAACGTTTTCATCAGTGCTTCACTTCTTCTGGAGGTGCTCCAGCAGCTTGGTTTTGGGGAGTCTCCGCCACAGGGGCGGGTGGAGTTGCGGCCACAGAGGCGGTAATTGTAAGTTTGCCTAACTCAACGGTTTCCGCTGACGTCATCTTGCCGTCCGATGTTGCATGGAGGAATTGGATTTTCCTCTTTTGTGCGGGGTCGACAACCGACATCCATACTGAATATTCCCCGGGAGGAAGCTGGTGCTTCTCTGCATCGATCATCTTCAATTGTTCGTCCCATGCTACGGGCTTGCCCGGCTCCCAGGAGCTCGTCCAGGCAGGCGGCGTGTGGACGTTTTGCAAAACCGGCTTGCCGTCGGCGTTGCGCAATTCGATTTGAACGCGATAGCTCATCGCCGCATCCTTGTCCATATTGCGCTCCGGTCGCATCGCAGGCGCGGCGCCGGCGTTGACGAATTCGAATGAGGCTTTCAATGCCTGTCCGGCCGGCACTGTATTCGGGATGCTGGCTTTCTGGTTGACCAGCTCGTAGCCGATATGAGAACTCAGCTCGGACAATGCTGATTGCATTGCAGGGTCGGCGCTGGTCAAAAGCGCCGCCGGCATTTCGGCAAAGCTGATGCCATCGTCGAGCGCATGTTTCGCCGCCTTCGGAAATTCCTGAGCGCTCATCGTATCGGCAACGCGGATGCCGGTGAGAGTGTCTTTGTGGAATTTGAGCAGAAGGCGATAATCGTCCCAAGAGTGCTTGCCGTCTTTCAAGCCCGAACGCGTAAGATAAACGCGCTCGCCATATCTGTAGACGAGATAATCGGCGATTTCATCGAGAGCTTCTTCGCCCGTCTTGCCGTTCACCGGTGCGTTGATGTTGAAATTAAGTCTGGCTGTCTGGAACCGTTTCGGGAAAATGTCAGCGACGTATTTCCAATGCTCGACCAACTGGCGATCATTCATGTTGTACTGATGCTTGAGCATCTCGGCGACATCTGATGATTTCTTGTCGGCAGTTTCCGGCATGATGCCGGTGCCGATTCCGAAGCCACCACCAGTGATGCCTATACTGTGAATTGTCGGATTTTTGTCATAGTGGTCGGCAAGTTCGGCGATGAAATTCGACCACTTCGCCAGGTAGTTCTTGTCCCAAAACACGGGCATTGTGTGTGACGATCCGTCTGCGGCGTGAAAGGAAATGGACTTGGTGCCGCCGTCGAACACCCACTTGGGGGTTCCGTCGACGCTGTCTTGTCCACCGTCTGCAAGACCAGAGGCGACTACGCGCAGAATCAGTGTCTTATGGTGGCGATTGCAGGCGGCAAGCACCTTATCGATCGGATCGAAATTGAATTTTTCCTCGGACGGCTCGAGAGTGTTCCAGGCAAATGCGCAGGATAACCCGTTCACTTTGTCGTTGGACAAAAGGCTCTCGGCGTAATCGGCGTCGGCCAGTTTGTCCGGCGGCACGATGGCGAAAAATCCCAGCTCTGGATTGATCGCTCCAACTCCTGTCGGCAAGTTTTTCAAATTGAACGCTTTTTTCTTGATCACTCTGTCTTGCGACTGGTTCAAGTAGCCGTTTTTCTGGGGCTTCAAATAATTGATCATGCCGCCGCCCGATGCGCTGGATTCGTTTTTAGCGAAAACCTGCGGTGATGCGACTAGGGGAAGACTGACTGCAAGGATACCGACAAGGAACAGGACGCGGTGCGAAAGGCTAGGCATAGCTCCTCCATCCACAATACATATTCATCGTATCGCGAAGTGCGTTTTAGTTGTTGAGTGATTTAGAGCAAATAATGATGTCATGTATTTTGCTTCACATTGGCATGGCATCTGGTTTGTGGGCAGCCGTGTCTTCGCTATCGTGCGCATGCTCATTGCTGTCCGACTGGCCGAAAGGATGCTAACATTTGGCATCAGAGGCGGATTGCTCGCAGCTCGCAGCGCGATGCGGCACCCAGGAGATCGGCTTGAGCCTGACATATTTAGGACATAGTGCCTTCAAATACGAAGTCGGTGGGCTGACGATTTACACCGATCCGTACATTCAGGAGCCTTGCGATTGGCGGCGGCTGCCGAAAGGCGATCTGGTGCTGTTGACGCACGGACATTTTGATCACGGGGTGCAGATGGCACCCACGCTATACGATGCATGGAAGTGCAAATTTGTTGCGCCGAAAATACTCGCTGAATGGATGCGGAAAAAATTTAAACGCAGCTTGCCTGCCGATGCAGTGATAGCGGTAGAACCGGGTCAGACCATTCGCTTTGGCGACCTGGACATTCTGGTTACGCCCGCTCATCATCCGATGAATAGGCTGGGAAAAACGATTCTTACTTTGTTTGCCCGCAGCAATGCGCCCGGCAATCCTGTCAACGGCTATTACTTCGCCGGCTATTATCAGTCTGGAGATACGATTTACACGCCCGACATCCCGGCCCAACTGAAGGGCAAGCCGGTGAATACGGCCGTGCTGCCAATTGGCGGCAAGTATAAGACTTGTAACCCGCAGGAGGCGCTGCAACTGGCCGAGGAAATTGGCGCCAAGCGACTCGTACCGTGCCACTGGCAGCCTTTGCAGCAACAAGTTTGGTTCCGCTACCAGCCGTCTCATCTGGTTAAATTGGGCAAGAGCAGCGGCACCAGCGTGGAAATTTGCCCGTTAGCTATCGGCGAAGTCCTACCGGCCAAACCTAAAGCTTTTGTATAAGTTTTTCATAATGATTACGAGGCTTGGAATGATGGGAAAACAAGTCTGTGTAGCTATTTTTCGGCGTGGACCGAAAAAATAGGCAAAAGGCGGGTCTGATTCCCAGCCAAGCGGATAGAATTCGCTCTATATGACCACAGACCCGTAAACGGGACTGTTTCCAAGGAGTTTGCAAGAGGATGGGCAAGTCGGTAGGCATTGATCTGGGCACCACCAACTCGGTGGTTGCGGTGATGGAAGGCGGCAAGCCAACCGTCATTCCGAACGCCGAAGGTGGCAGAACGACGCCATCGGTAGTCGCGTTCACGAAGTCGGGCGAAAGGCTTGTCGGGCAATTGGCCCGTCGCCAAGCCGTTTTGAACCCCGAAAACACGGTTTATTCAATCAAACGCTTCATCGGTCGCCGCTACAGCGAAGTGGAAGCTGAGCGCAAGATTGTCTCTTACAAGGTGAAGGAAGGTCCGGACGGCGGCTGCAAGGTTGCCATTCAGGGCAAGGACTACACGCCGGAAGAGATTTCGGCGATGATTCTTCGCAAGCTGAAGGAAGATGCCGAGAAGTACCTGGGCGAAAAGGTCACCAGTGCGGTGATTACGGTTCCGGCTTACTTCAACGATTCGCAGCGCCAATCGACTAAAAACGCCGGCACGATTGCCGGACTGGAAGTTCTCCGGATCATCAACGAGCCGACAGCTGCCGCGCTGGCATACGGTCTCGATAAAAAGGGCGTCAACGAAACGATTCTCGTATTCGACTTGGGCGGCGGCACGTTCGACGTCTCCATCCTCGAAGTGGGCGATGGCGTCTTTGAAGTGAAATCGACCTCCGGCGACACCCACTTGGGCGGCGACGACTTCGACCATAAAGTGGTTGGCTGGGTTGCCGATGAGTTCCAGAAGCTGGAAGGCATCGACCTGCGCAAAGACCGTCAGGCTCTGCAGCGTTTGACCGAAGCTTCCGAGAAAGCCAAAATCGAGCTTTCGTCGGTGACTGAAACCAACATCTCGTTGCCGTTTATCACAGCCGATGCCACAGGTCCTAAACACCTCGAGCTCAAGCTGACTCGCGCCCGTTTCAATGAACTGACTCGCGAGCTTGTCGAGCGTTGCCGCGCTCCTATGGAGCAATCGCTGCGCGATGCAAAGTTGACCTACAACGAACTCAACGAAGTAGTGTTGGTCGGCGGCTCGACCCGTATCCCCGCTGTGCAAGAGCTTGTGCGCTCGCTGACCGGCGGCAAAGAGCCTAACCAATCAGTAAACCCTGATGAAGTCGTCGCAGTCGGCGCCGCTGTGCAAGCGGGCGTGCTGGGCGGCGAAGTCAAAGGCGTGGTGCTGCTCGACGTCACACCGCTGTCCCTTGGGATTGAAACCATGGGCGGTGTCATGACCAAATTGGTCGAGCGCAACACAACAATTCCGACGCGTAAATCGGAAGTCTTCTCAACTGCTGAAGATACGCAAACCGCCGTGGACATTTATGTATTCCAGGGCGAGCGTCCGATGGCCCGCGACAACAAACTACTGGGCAACTTCCGCCTGGACGGCATCCCGCCGGCCCCGCGCGGCGTGCCGAAAGTGGAAGTCACCTTCGACATCGATGCCAACGGTATTTTGAACGTCACCGCGCGTGATCAGACAACAGGCAAAGAACAGAAGATCACGATTACAGCCAGCACCAACCTCACCAAAGACGATATCGAGCGTATGGTGAAAGAGGCGGAAGCTCATGCTGCCGAAGACCGTCGTCGCAAGCAGGAAGCCGATGTGCGCAACGAGGCGGACAGCCTCTGCTACGCCGTCGAGCGCCAGATTCGCGACCTCGGCGAAGCCAAGACAGGCAGCGCCCAGCGCGCCGAAATGCTTGTCGGCGAATTGCGGCAGAAGCTGAAGGAAGAAGCTGACAACGACGTGATCTCGCAGTTGATGAACGACCTGCGCGGCTTGCTGGTATTGCTCCAGCAAGACGCTGCTCAGTCGGGAGAAGCTCGCGAGCCTGTCGGCTCCGCCACCGGCGGCGGCTACGAAGGCGGCGGACAAGGCTACTCAGGCGGAAGCGGCGATGACGTCGTCGACGCCGAATTCCGCGCGGAAGAGTAACCGGCTTGCAACGCGGTCATAGGACCGGCGGCGAAAGCCCGCTGGGGTAACGAAAATCGTGGGGGCGGCGCATCGCGCCGCCCTTCGTTCTTCTCGAAATTTGACCATTGCTTAAATCGCAAAAAATAGCGCCCGTAATTTTGCGATTTACGCAATTTTGCGATTTAAGCAAAAAAACGTCGGCGAACCTTTGCGATTTTCGCAATAGCTGAGAAACCTGGATTTCATCTCTTCCTTAGAGCGCGTTTCCTTTTTAATAGATCGTGAATCCTTCACAGCCTCGCCCCAGTGATGATGTTATGCTGGAATTAGTAACGGACACAGACGCAGGCGCCAGCTTGCGATCCTATACAGGAACTGAGATGTTGCAAAGAAAGAATTCGCTAGGCATCGCTCTTACACTGCTTTTGGTTGCCGGCTACCTGCCGGCCGATGCATGGCATCCCCCCTACACAATGGCGGCCGCCATTGCGGCGGACAGCATTGTACTTAACGACGCGAATGCATCCAAAGAGATTGGTCCGCTGGAGAAACGTTTCTTCGCCCGCGAATATGCCCATGATCCTGTCGAAAAGCGACTGGAACGTCTCGAGCTTTTGGTTTTCGGCAGCACGCAAGACGGCAGCAATAACGATCGTTATTCGCGCCTGAAGAAGGCTATTGTCGCGCGGCAGGCCGAATCGGCGAAAACCGCATCAGGTAAAGGCGATGCCGCGCATCGCTCTGGCACGCAAACCAGTAAAGTGCCCGCATCGTCGGCACAATATACTGCGCTAAAAACGCTGGAGTGGCGCGCTTTCAAGAAGACATATCCCAACGATTCTCTCGATCAGCGTTTGGATCGTCTCGAGACAAAAGCGTTCGGCGCGCCGAATAAAGCGATGGCGTATGTTGATAGAGTTGATCGTTTGAAGCGCACGCTCGGAATTGATGTGGCACCACAGACGGCGATCACGCCAAGGTCGATGCCGCTGGGTCCGGCTCCGAAAGCACATCCGCGCGGGGAAGGTGGCGATGATTTCTTTGGCTTCGGACAACCGCCGATGATTGGTGCGCAGCCGTTCGACGATGAAGATGGACTTGGTGGCATGTCGCCCATGCCCTTGAACAACACCATGCAACGCATGATGCGCGAGATGAATCGCCAGATGCGGCAGCTGGAGCAAATGCAGCCGGGCGCGGGAGTCCCCATGCAGCCGGGCATTCACAGCTATAGTTTTAGTTTTGAGCTTGATCCCAAAACCGGAAAGTGGATCGATAAAAACACCGGCAAGCCCGTCGATCCGCGTAGCGGCGGACGTGGGCCCACGGGTCCTGGTGCTCCCTTCTCCACGGTGCAGCCGCCGACATTCAAGTCTCCCAGTATCCAGCCGAAATCGATGCCGTTTCCGCTGCAACGTGATACCAACGAGCTGCCCCCGTATTCGGATCCCAACAGCATCTAATGATAATCAGACATCGTCGTAGCGGCGAGCGGAAGCCCGCTGTGGCGAAGCCTCGTTAGTAGCCCACCGCGTGCAGCGGCTCACTTACTACAATGTCCGAGATATCGGCATCATCCGCGGTGTCAACTACCAGTTCAGCCTGCGAATTTCCATCATCGATTCTGCTGTCACCGTTGAGCCATGTAATGGACTGCGGAGCACCGTCTTTCCTCGCTATGTTCTTATCGATCAACTTCGAGAACGTTGAGGCGCCATTGGTTCGCTCATCAGTCGGAACCGCATTGTGAACGATCGGCATTATCGCTCGCGCGGGCGCAGATCCGGTCGTGGACATGACGGGATCCCGGTTTGACGTAGTGAGGTTCGTCACCGGCGCAGTACTCTTCTGTGCCACCGATGAGAGCATGGTCGGCACGGTGCCCGATACTACGGGATCTGCTTCGATGAGAACCC
>DATNQY010000138.1:0-12852 GCA_036703785.1 Candidatus Obscuribacterales bacterium | reverse complement strand
AAGATTGCAAGATTCCCGCCGGCAACATCATTGGCGCGGAAAACGACGGTTACAAACAAGCGCTGATTACTCTCGAGGGCGGTCGCATTTCCATCGGCGCGCTGGCCTTGGGCATTGCTCAGGCGGCATTCGATGCGGCGCTGAGCTATGCGAAGACTCGCGAAGCGTTCGGCCAGCCGATCGGCAAGTTTCAGATGATTCAGACATATCTCGCCGACATGGCGACGCAAATTCAGGCTGCTCGCCTGCTGCTGTACCATGCTGCCTACATGAAGGACAAAGGCAAGCGCGTCACGCTCGAAGGCTCGCAAGCCAAGCTCTTCTGCTCAGAAATAGCATCGCGCGTGTGCAACCTCTGTGTGCAAATCCACGGTGGCTACGGCTACATCGAAGATTTTCCGGCCGAGCGTTATCTGCGCGACGCCAAGCTTTGCGAAATCGGCGAAGGAACATCCGAGATTCAGCGTTTGCTCATCGCCAGACAGTTAGGGCTTTAAGTATTTCTGCAGCTCTTTGCGCGTTAGCGGATCGACTTTCTTGAGAATATCTTTGGGTGCATTGCGCATCATGCGCGCGCGTTCTTCCTTCTTTTTCTTCTCGTCGGCAAACCTGTCTTGCAGGTATTTCTTCAGCTCATCGTTGGGATCAAGAGCTGCCGCTTTGCGGTAGGCGCCATAGGCAGCTTCCTCATTGCCCTGCATAAAATGCACGTCGCCCAGGAATGTGTAAGCGAATGATTTGGTGCGATCGTTGCCTTTATCGGCGACGTCTGACAACTGCTTCTTCATGTCGCCGAAGTTGGTGATTTGCTCGGCTGACTTCATGTATAAGTTCCACACCGACATATCTTCGCTTCCTCTGCTTATGAGTTTGCGAAACTGTTCTTCAGCAAGTTGGTAGCGCTGTTCTTTGAATAAAAGCACGCCGAAACGTTTGACATAGACGGCGTTTTCCGGTGCGCGTTTTACCGCTTCGTGCATGGCGATCGCGGCGTCATAATTGGCGTTTTGCGCAAAAAGCGCCAGTCCCAGCGCTTCCCAGCAGTCGGCATTGTTGGGATTGATCTGGCAAGCCGAGCGCAGCCATCTCACCGCTTCGCGGGCGTTGCCCATATTCAGCAAAAACATCCCATAGGATTCGGCAAACTCGGGCGAATCACGATCCATCTTCACGGCTTTCGCGTACGCTTTCAGCGCCTCGCTGTTTTGATTCTGTCCCTGAAGATATCTGGCTGTGAGGAAATAAAATCGAGCGCTGGGATGAGGCGCATGTTGCGAGGACAAGAAAAGCTTGTCGGCTTCATCCTTCTTGTTGGACAATGCCAGCAAGCTCGCCAGCTGGCATTGAGCTTCGGCATTGTCGGGTTGGACCTGCAACGCCTGCCGTGTAGCCTTTTCCGATTCGTCGGGCTTTTTCAATTGATAATAAACGCTGGCCATGTGCAGCCAGGCATCTACATTTTTGGGGTTGATCTTCACAGCTTGCTGAAAATGGGCTTCAGCGTCCTGGTAGCGTTCGAGCCTTTCCTCCGCTTCGCCCAGTGCGTATTGGAAGCTCGAATCATTCGGATATTTCTGGACGGCTGCTTCCAGCTTCTGCAAGGCGCCCGGCAGCATGAAACGCTTGCGCATCTCGATGCCGTCTAGATACAGCTCTTTGGCTTTCAGCCAAGTGAAGGGATTGCCGTTCATCGGGAAGTCTGACAATACCGACCAGCCGGACGCCATGACCAGTCCGGTCATGGCGATGATCGCCACCAGCCGCGCTTTCGGCGGCGCCTTCGGCAGCTTCAGGTGTATGGCTGGAATCTTCACGGGTGCAACGCTAGAGCTACAACATTGATTTTAACCGCAAACGCAAAAGGAAGGGCGAGGCCTTGGCCTCGCCCTTGCGCACAATCGAATCGGGGTATGTTAGATCGCAAATGTTTTCGTCTGCTCATCACCTCCGGAAATGTTATACGGCGTGGGACGCCGTCAAGCCGCGACTTACTCATGGGCCAGGGTAAAAATGTATGGATGGGGCGCCAGACTATGCCACCATATTCGGTGGCTAGGAGAGGATACGGCGGGGACTTGACAACATAGAATTATGCAACAGGATGGACTAAATGCATCCTTAAATGTGTCTAATCGACGAGCTGTGCTATCGCACAGAGTCCGCTGCTGATGCGGGTTTTCGCGCGCCGCTTCAATCAGCCGATCGGCACCGAAGCAGCCTGAACCTTGCTCAGCATGCGGCTTGCGTGCAGTCCATGCCAAGTTGTCAGGACGTGCAAGTGCTATCCAGCTGCTTATCAGCATCCCGGTATCGGTTCGCGCACCTAGCAGAGGTCGACTCCTGCTCAAAAAATCACATTGCATGGCCGTCCCCTTTACCGATTTGCTATTGATACCTGTTTTTTTCTAGGCTAAATCGTCCTCTAATTTCTCTCTCGAAAACTTTCCGACTTACCGCCAACTAACCACCAGCTACTTGAGCACGCAAACATCTTTCCGTTTTAGGACGGTCGTGTGTTCGCTGCCGCCGAGCTGTGCGGGAGAAAGGTACTTCGATGAAGGACTCTTCCCGGGTTGAGATGCCGACTCCTACAGCGGAAGGCGGCATGCCCACGCTCAATGATTATGGTTGGACCTCCACCGAGGTGCACGAGTACGCGCAGAAGTTCGTAGAGCTGGCTGTCGCTTCCAACCACTGGGTGCTTGATGTCGGTTGCGCCTATGGAGCTCCGGTCGTAGCTGCCATCAAATGTGGTGCCAGGGTCATCGCCAATGATCTCGACAAACGGCATCTGCAGATTGTGCTGAGGCAAATCCCCAATGAACTCAGTCTCAATTTGAGAATCAGGCAGGGAGCCTTTCCACGAATCAAACTGCCTGCCGCTTGCTTGTCCGCCATCAACTGTTCGGCTGTGTTGCATTTCATGGATGGACCGGTGGTCGACCGCAGTGCGGCGCGGATGTTCGATTTGCTGGTGCCGGGCGGCAAGATATTCTTGCTGACCATGACTCCCTTTATGAAGCCGCTTCCCGGCTTCGCGGAGGAGTTTGAACGTCGTAAAAGCGCGGGCGAGCGTTTCCCCGGCTACATCGACGATGTGTACGCGATGATGGGTGTGCAACGCAAAGATGGGCAACGCAAAATGTCCATCAATCTGTTCGATCTTGATGTGCTGTCGCGGACCTTCGCAGAGGCAGGCTTTATTATCGAAACCGCTGAGTACGCCAAGAATATCAATGCTGCAATGTCCCCCGATGGACGCGGCGCGGCAGCGCTGATCGCGCGCAAGCCGTAATTTATCGAGAACAAAACAAGGAACCATGAATGCGTTCTGACATGTACAAGGTGATTGTGGAGCGTCCGCGCGCGGGCGGCTCTCGCCGTCGTCCCGACAAGGGGCGTCTGGCGCAGAAGCTCGACCACGACGTGGAGAACTGCCGCCACAACGAGTCTATGAAGTTTCGCTGGCGCCTCAATCGCAAGTCGCTGAACGAAAATCTCAAGCCCTTGTATCGTTTCATTCACTCCCAGATCGGCCGTCCTTGGAACGACGTTTTCTCCGAGATCTGTGAACACATCAGCGTCAACAGCACCGTGCAGAAGCACGTGCGCGACCACATCGACGACTTCGTTTGCCACCACGCGGTGATGGTCGAGGGCAAGCCTTACAGCTTTGGACGCTATCGGAAGTTCGGCCCGGTTTGGGAAGATTTCTACGTCCACCCCGATACCGGCATTCTCTCGCTGAGCCCTGTGCAGCCGCCTTGGCGAGTTGTTCCGCCGAAGCCGGATTTCGAGCAGGTGCGCATCGACGATTTGCACAAGTTCGTCAAGATCGATGCACTTTGGTATTTCGTCACCTTCGCTCCTCTGCCCGAGAAGCTCCCCGAGGTCGGCATGCCTCCCTGGGATATCGTGCTTCGTCGCTGGACCGTCGCTCATCCCAAGTCGGCTTCGACCGATCTTGCGTATCGGCATTGGCGGGTTCCTCCTCGCTCGGTGCCCGGACGCGACTTCATCATCCAGTGGGGTGCTCCGATTTACGCTGTTTCTAAGCGCCAGGCGAACAAGCGTGAGATTCGGCAGCAGATTGTGCCGAAGTTCGCGCGGCCCGTCGCCAGTCACGATTGATCGAAACGATGACCGTCAGTCATCGTTTGCCGATTTGATGACTGCCAGGCATTATCAATTTCGTGTTGCACGCCGGTCGGAGCCAGTTGCGTTTGGCTTTCTCACCGCCAATGGGTGTGAGCTGACTTGTATCGATTCGCGCATGGAGAGCTGGTGCAAATTGGCTCTCCATGCGGTTTCTTTCGCGCACGCATTGCTAAACTTTGAACATACTAGAGAATCTAGTAAAAGGCGACAAAAAGCGATCAAAAACAGCGCCAGAGGTACAAGCGACGCGTGGCGTCTCCCATACAGCCGGCGCTATTTCCGAACAGGTTATCGTTTCTCCGAATGCACCACAGGTTCCACATACAGATTGGGAATGCTGAAGTGCGGCTCGAGATCGTCGACTCGCTTGGAGCTGTATTTGAACACCACCGAATGCTGCGCAAACTCGGGGGCGGTCATAACCGTTTCGCCCGAGTTGTAGTCTTCGTAAACGATCGTCGCCGGCAGTCCCGCATTAGACAACAGGCGTTTGATGTACGCTGCCTGGTCCTTGCTGTATTTTGAAGTGCCGTAGAAGATGTTGTAGAAGCGCTTCTGCCCGTCGGCCACCGACTGGATGTTGTCCTCCAGCCATTGGTTGAACCCGTCGTGATCGTAGAGCGCATCGAGCAATGTGACGTTCACGATCTTGGACTCAATGCCGTTGCGATAGAGCATTGTCTCGGCCGGGTTGTAGCCCGCCGAGTGCGACAGAATGGATATTGAATTTACCTGGTCGAGCGTCATGCCCTTCAAGGCCGGAATGCGATCGAAAGCGTCCTGCACCATGCCGGCGAAGACACCCTTTTGTTTGAAGAGACCCTGATCGCTGCTTGCCGCGGACGGGCGTTTCTGCCATTCGGGCAGAAACAAAATGCTGTTGGGCGGAGCATTTGTCATTTGCTCTGCTAAACGCATATCACGATAACCGTCTTCCACGTTGGTGTAGAAACCGTGGTTGTAGACGATCAAATGGATCGGCTCTGTGGCGTCGAAACTGTCGGGCACGCGCACGACTGCGTCTGCAGTCGTGTGATCGGCCGCGCGATGCGGAAGGGCGTGCAGAACGAACGCCTGCCCGAGGTCGTCGACCTCAACGCGCGTAATTGGGTTGTTCGGTATGTGGGTGCGCGATGGCTTGGTGACCACGGCGACGACGACTGCTACGACGATTAGCAGCGCCACGGACCACATCATGAGATGCATGTGCTACCTCGTTGTTGTTTTTTTTCGTGTAGGGGCGATGCATGCATCGCCCCTACAGAAGCGGCTTCTTAGAACACGAGGGCGAAGAGAATGAGGCAGACGATGGCTACGCCCAGGGCGATGAACATCTTCCGTCCATCGCCCTCGCGACCGTCATACTTGTCCTCAGTCTCAGGAGACTTGCGGTCGTCCTGATTCGTCAGATCGCCGCCGTCCTTGCGCTTCTGCGCCTCGGCCTCTTCGGCCTCCTTGCGGCGAATCCACTCGTCTTCCAGCCCCTTTCCACGCTTGGAAAGAGGGCCCTTGTCCTTATCCTGATCGGACATGTCCGATTCCTTTGCTGCTTAAGGTCTTACTCGCGGCGTTGGTGCAATGCCGCTGTGCTGCATCAGATGATGTCGAGCACCCACAACACAACGAGCACCACGATGATGGTGGAGATGAGGCTCATTGTTTGACTCCTTGTTGGAATGGGATGCCAGCCGTGTCCATGCAAGCGGGCTTTCGCCCGCCGCTACCATGTCCGACACGGCTGGCGAGGTGACGATTAGCGGGCGGTGAAGTACCAGATCACCGCGACCGCGACCGCGATCAGAATGATCGTTGTCATGTCGATTACTCCTGGAGGAGACTCATGCGAGCTTGGCTTTCCGCTTGGACGCGGCGAGCCGGCGGGTGACGAGGACGCGCGTTTCGCTCAGCGGGCCGGAGTTGTCGATGACGCGATCGGCCATCTTCTTCTTCGTCTCCTGGCTCCATTGCTTCGCGATACGATTGCGCGCTTCCTCTTCGCTCAGCCCGTTGCGCCGCATGAGACGCTCGAGCTGAACCTGCGGATCAACTGCCACTGTCCACACTTCGTCGAAACAGTGTTGCAGCCGATGTTCGAACAGCAGCGGCACGAGTGCCACGGACGGTTGTCCGGGGCGGGCTGCTGCCAGGCGCTTGTGCATCAAGGCGATGATCGCCGGATGCATGATCGCCTCGAGATCGCGCAAAGCTTGCTCGTCTTTAAAGACGATGCTTCCCAGCTTTTTGCGATCGATTTCCTTGCCGGGCGCCGTAGCGATATCCTCGCCGAAGCGGGCGATCACGGCGTCGTAAGTTGGATTGGCACCGGCCATCAACTCGTGCGAGAGATCGTCGGTGTCGACGACCATCGCGCCGAGTGCTTCCAGCATTTTGCCGACTGCGCTCTTGCCGCAAGCGATGCTGCCGGTGACACCGATCCATAGGCGCGGTGCCGGTTCCGGCTGCGTCATCTTGAACGGGTCGAGCAGATCCTTGAGCTTGTCCGCGCTCAGTCCGCTTCGCTCGGCTGCCACTTCGCGAATGGTGCGGCCGCTTTTGGCGGCTTCCTTCGCGATGGCGGCCGCAGTGTCGTAACCGATGGCTGGGACCAGCGCCGTGCAGAGAGCGAGTCCCTGCTCGACGGTTTGCGGCCCCCGCTCGCTGGCTTTGATCCCAACGACGCACTGGCGACTGAAGTTGCGGCTGGCGGATGCTAGCAGCTCAATTGCTTGCAGCAAATTGAACGCTGCCACCGGCTGCATGACGTTGAGCTCAAAATTGCCGGCTTGCGCAGCGAAGGTGACGGCGGCGTCGTTGCCGATGACCTGTGCCACCACTTGTGCAAGCGATTCGGCAATCACCGGGTTGACTTTGCCGGGCATGATTGAGCTGCCGGGTTGCACCTCGGGAACGATCAGTTCACCGTATCCGGCGCGCGGACCGCTGCCCAGCAAGCGAATGTCGTTGGCAATCTTGTAGAGACTGACTGCCAGCGTTCGCAACGTTCCCGAGCACTGAGCGACCTCATCGAGGGTGCTTTGCGCCTGGAAGTGGTTGCTCGCTTCCTTCAGATTGAGACCCACGCGCTTGTTGATTTCGGCAAGCACCGCGCTTGGAAAATCTGCGCGTGTATTGACGCCGGTGCCGACTGCTGTGCCGCCGAGAGCGACAAGCGACAGGCGTTCCTGCGCATGCTTCAACCTGGCGATTCCGTTTTCGATTTGCGCCGCGTAACCCGAGAATTCCTGACCGAGCGTCACCGGAGTCGCGTCCTGCAAATGCGTGCGACCGGTCTTGATCACGGAAGCGAACTGCTGCGCTTTGGCGGACAGCGAATTGCGCAGTTCCCCCAGCGCCGGCAGCAGGTTCTCGTTTATCTCGAGCAGCGCGGCAATATGTGTGGCCGTCGGGACTGCGTCATTGGATGACATGCCAGCGTTGACGTGGTCGTTGGGATGAACGAGCTTACGATCGCCGCGTTTGCCGCCGAGCAACTCGATGGCGCGGTTGGCGATTACCTCGTTGGCATTCATGTTCGTCGAAGTTCCGGAACCGGTCTGGAACACGTCGACTACCATGTGCTTGTCGAATTTGCCGCGCGCCAGTTCGTGAGCTGCACGTTGAACCGCTCGACCGACTCGGGCGTCCACCTTGCCATGCTTGACGTTGACTGCAGCGGCGGCATGCTTGATGAGCCCGAGCGCCCGAATGAACGAACGCTGCAGGCGCAGATTGCTTATCGGGAAGTTGAGCACGGCGCGCTGAGTGCTGGCACCAAAATAGGCATCAGCAGACACGCGCATTTCGCCCATCGAATCCCGCTCGGTGCGAGTTCGTTTGTTGGACATGAGGATCTCCAATGCCGGGCAACGCGTGGCGTCGTCCCTACGCATGCAAACACACACGCAGGCAAGATGCTGCGATGGATGTTTATCACTGAGTGTTTGGTGAGAGTTTTAGAGTTAGAGCTTTTGGAAAAATAGAGAACTGGAGAGTTGAAAATTACTGAGCTTTCTAGGCCTGAATCAAGCCGGATTGTGATCTCCTAACCAATCAACGTTTCACAAGCTCACGCTATCGCTTGGCAATCAGCCTGGCGTATTATGGATGCGAATGGACAATGTCTATCGATTGAAACCGATGGTGGCGGCTCGACTTCTCGCTGAAGTCACAGCCCTTGGAATCCTTGTCTTGCTGCCGCTTCTTGTCATGCTGAGTGGCCAATTCTGGCATTTGTCCATGATGGCAAGAGCGTTGGGCATCACAGTTTCTCTAGTCTCGCTATGCATTCTTCCCGCCTACGGTTTTGTCACCTACAAAGTGCGTGCCGATGAAGCGGGCTTGCAAACGTTCTCTCTTTTCAAAAAGCAATTTGCCGCTTGGCCTGAGATCAAAACGATCAAGCTGAAGACATCTTGGGGGTGGCGCCGCTATGTTGTGGAAGCCGCGGACGGTGAGCTGAACTTTCCCGTTTGGCTGATCAACCTCCGGGAATTGTGCGAATTGATCCGCACGCGATTGCCCAACCGCGGTAGTACTTTGGGAGTTAGTGCCGGCGGCGGCGTGTCCGCTCCCAAGATCTTCACTCTGGCACCAAGCGCGGTGGCAGTGCAAATCGCTCAGACGGCCGGAGCGACAATTTTCATCGCGCTTATGTGGGTATTCCTGGCCAACATGGGCGGGCCTGCCCACAGACCGGTAGATCCAAGCGACCGCATGACTATGCTCGCTGCCTGCCTCATTTTCACTTTATTCTTGCTTGCCCGTCTGGCGTTTTACGCGCTATGTCCCAAGCAGGTCTTGTGCGATAGTAACGGCATGCAGTTGCAAACGTGGTTTTCCGCGCGTTCATGTCCCTGGGCAAAGATGAAAGGGATGGGAGCTTCGCCTTTCTTGCTGCCCGAGGGAATTGTGATCACGACCGACGGCGGCACGCCGCTGCTCATCGGTGATCAGCTTGACGCCTTCGACGAGCTCCACGATGAGCTGATGAAACGCTTGCCACCAAAGCCGGTGCCTTAAAAGTGACCTTCGAAAAATCGTTTGATGATGTCGCGGTGGAGTTCAAAAGCGATATTGTCGGGCAATTGGTCGTGGCGGAAGGTACCGACGTCCGATGCATCATCGCCGGCAACCATGGTGCCGCCTGCTGATTTTGCCAGGTAAAACAGGATGACGACATTGATGCCGCGTCCAGGTGTGGTGGCATCGATCAAACGGGGCTCTTCAATGATGAGTCCCGTCTCTTCCTGTACTTCTCGGGCGGCCGAATCCGCCGGGTGCTCGGTAGCTTCGATGAAACCACCCGGCAGGCACCAGTCATCTACGTAAGGTTCAAACTTACGCTTAACCAGAACCAGCCCGCCATCCATAGGCACCAGGGTGGCGGTCACCGGTTTGGGATTATCCCAATGGACGAACTCGCAACTCGGACAATGCTGGCGGTGCTTACCGCCGATCTCGGTCAAGCTCAACTGTAAGGCGCACACTGGACATACCTTTAGTTGATTGGCTCTGGCTCGCGGAGATATAGGTGATATCAAAATGTAACGCCCAGTTTGCTTGTTCTTGGTCACAGTATATTCCACAAGAATCGCACCGTTCCGAGGAGAAGGCGAAAAATCGTTTGAATATCCAAACTATTAATCGGATACATGGGCTACAAATAATAGCCAGTGAACAAAACCGCTGCTAATATTTGTCGCCAGCTTGGCTGCATATGCAGCCGGCACCTTGATGGGCCGTCAAGGGATAAATCTAATATGCATAAGTGCATAAGCGTATGTTTGGGTGGGCATATCAGTGGCAGCCGAAATTGGAAGACATCGGACTTCAACTAGAAACAGGAAACCCCGGAGACTCACTATGAAGACTAAGCGCTCCAGCCATCTTCAAAAGAAGAACCGTCCAGAAGTGAACAACGAACCGCTCGTCAATCCCAGCCCGCTGCCGTTAAATACGAAAGTGGACAGCACGAAGAAGGGACACGGAGACTGTGACGGCGTCTGCCCGATTAACTGGAAGCCTGCCGCGGTAAGCCGCTAATTTGTAGACTATTTAATAAGTTTGAAGGGGCGCCATGAGCGCCCCTTCCGTTCTTTTTTGCTTGGTACCGGCGGGCTTTTAGCCCGCTGTATATCCAATCGCTATCTAAGCGATAGTCACATCGTCGCAGAGATAAACGTCCTGAATGGCATTGAGAATCTCGACGCCGTCCTTCATCGGACGCTGGAACGCTTTCCTTCCGGAAATGAGTCCGGTGCCCCCGGCGCGCTTGTTGATCACGGCCGTGTGCACTGCATCTTCCAAGTCTTTTTTGCCGGAAGCGCCGCCTGAATTGATGAGTCCGATGCGGCCCATGTAGCAATTCACTACCTGGTAGCGGGTCATGTCGATTGGGTGATCGCTGGACAATTCAGTGTAGACGCGCTTGTCCGTCTTGCCGAACTTGAGGGCATCGAAGCCGCTCTTGTTGGTTTCAGGCAACTTCTGTTTGATGATGTCTGCTTCGATGGTCACGCCCAGGTGGTTCGCCTGGCTGGTGAGGTCTGCCGCGGTGTGATAGTCGACTTCCGCAGTCTTGAATGCAGCGTTGCGCGTGTAGCACCACAGTACAGTGGCCATGCCGAGTTCGTGTGCTTCGTGGAACTTCTGGGCAATTTCTACGATCTGGCGGCCCGATTCCGGAGAGCCGAAATAGATGGTGGCACCAACGGCGACGGCGCCCATTTCCCATGCTTCTTTCACGGAACCAAACAAGATCTGGTCGAACTTGTTGGGGTAGGTAAGAAACTCATTGTGGTTGATTTTGACGATGAATGGAATCTTGTGCGCGTATTTGCGGGCGACAGCTCCAAGTACGCCGAAGGTAGAGGCGACAGCGTTGCAGCCACCTTCGATAGCGAGTTTGACGATATTTTCGGGATCGAAGTACGCCGGGTTGGGAGCGAACGACGCACCGGCTGAGTGCTCGATGCCTTGGTCTACAGGCAGGATGGACAGATATCCTGTGCCGGCGAGTCTGCCTGAGTTATAGATGGTTTGCAGGCTGAGCAAAGTTCTGGGATTGCGATCGCTCATCGCCGTCACTTTGTCGATGTGGTCTGGTCCGGGCAGATGCAGCATGTCTTTGGAAACGGTTTTGCATTCGTGCTCGAGATAGTATTTTGCTTTGTCGCCAAGAAGCTTTTCGATGTTGTTCAGTTCGGTCATGACTGGCATAAGCGCGCGTTTTGCCTCCGCTCGACGGTCGGTAAATCGGTGTAGGTCTAATAAAATAGCGCTTTTCGGCGGTTTCCTCACAAAATGCGCCGTTTTGCTTAACAGACAGGATGCTCTTGTCGACATAAATCTGCCGATGGCTGTTGTTGAGCGCGGATCTCTTGATAGCAGGGCGAGAGCCACTGCCTTGCCCGGAAGTTCAACCGATAGCGGTTCAAGTTCGAGCGCGTGGGCATCCGCGGGAAGCTTGTAAAGCGGCGCGGAATTCTCTTGGCTGCTATGCAGATGGTCGTGCTGCTACTGATCTTCCTGCGGCTCGGACAACTCCATGAGCACGCCGCTGGTTGCGGCTGGATGGACGAAGGCGATACGGGCGCCGCCGGCACCAATCTTGGGTGACTCGTCGATCATTTTCGTTTTTTTCGACTTAAGTTGCGTCAATTCGCTGTCGATATCATCTACGCCAAAACAAATGTGGTGCAGCCCCTGTCCGCGTTTGGCGATGAACTTGCCTACGGGGGTATCGGGCGCAAGCGGTTCGAGCAATTCGATATGCGTGTTGCCCGCATGCAGTTTTGCCACGCGCACACCTTGCTCGGCGACCGTTTCTACAGTAAAGCATTCGAGCCCGAGGGCTTCTTGGTAGAACGGCAGTGCCGCATCGAGGCTCTCTACGGCAATGGCAATATGATCGATGCGTTTCACGTCCGGTTGATCTTATTGTCCCGTGCTGGGGCCTGGTCCTGGTCCGAATCCAGAGAATCTCTCGAGGAACTGGCACCACTTGTTGCCGACGCGATAGATATTTTGCTCGTTGTATTCAGGCCACTCGCTGAACAGGCGTGATTGCCGCTCGACGATCCAGTACAACGGCGTCGGCGTCCACGTCTCACCACGCCATCCGGGATTGAAGTAAGAGCGGTTGATAACGTCCGTCCAGTTGACCGTCGAGTCGATGTTCAAATAGTAGGGCTGCCCGTAAGAGCCGAGCTGAGCATAGCGGTTTTCCCCGGGGGCGATGACGACCTGGTCGGGGTTGATCGCAGGAGCTGGAGGCATGGGCAGCGGCTCGTACCCAGAGTGGTCACCCAGCAACCTTCGAATGGGATCAGCCGACGCGCCACTACAGGTGGTGAGGATTGCCAGCGCCGCCAGGGGCAGAATTAATAGCCGTCGATTCATGATGGTCTTTCTAGTTGCATCCGAAAACGGGTGTATATACGCGTTTTCAAGTGATTGAACCGGCCTAACATTTCCCATCATAGAACCGATTTGGGGTTTTTGGAAGCCGTTTTAACTCTATTTCTTAGATGCTTTCTATAAAAGGTTTGTCCATCTGGTCCGATAATACGAGACAATGCGTAGTGTGCCTAGCGGGAGTGTATGAAACAATGAGTCGAAGGGACTTTCGAGCGTATATAGGTTTGGCGGCAATGTTAGCTGCACAAACAGCCGCGGTGGCAGCCGACGGGCCGC
>DATNQY010000137.1:0-30689 GCA_036703785.1 Candidatus Obscuribacterales bacterium | reverse complement strand
ACCGGATTCTTGAAGCCGGAAAGGCGCGCTCGCGAGCGCGCCTGAATTTTCGCTTGCCGATGTAGTTGTAAATCAACTGCTCCAACTCAGGCAGCGTCATTCTGCTTCCCGCCGGTAAATGGTCTTCTGATCGAATACGACCCAACCATGCAATTCGGGCGTGTTGAGCTGGATGCAGCCGGACTGCAAACCAATGAGCGCACCGCCGAGAATGCATCAACGAGCGTGCGACAAGTCGCCAATTCCTGATATTGTCGAAGCAAACGGCGGATCGCCAAGAATCTATGCGAATCGTTATGGAGGCGACTGCACGCGGTCATTAAAGAAAGCGATACGATAATCATATGCAGCAAGCATTACCCAAACCCGTGAAATTTGCCTGGCTATTCGGCGCCCGCACTGATTTACTATTTTTCTATGCGCCAATTCTGTTTGGCTGCTTGCTGCTCGCAGGCGAACAGAGCATGTTGTCCAGCTCCGCCTTGTGGGCGATCGTTCTCCTCAACGCGCTTGGCGCGGGACCTTTCCATCAGGGCGCGACCTGGTTGTCCTATTTTGACCCACGCAACCGAGCAGAATTCAACTCGACGCCATTGAAGCGATTTGTCTTCTTCGCGGCGCCCCTGCTGATATTTTTCGGCACCATTGCCGGCATGATGATT
Organism: Candidatus Obscuribacterales bacterium; assembly: GCA_036703785.1. Taxonomy (GTDB): domain Bacteria; phylum Cyanobacteriota; class Vampirovibrionia; order Obscuribacterales; family Obscuribacteraceae; genus JADYXS01. Next base: position 30,027 of record DATNQY010000137.1, on the reverse strand, counting down.
TATCCTCTGGCAGCCATCCTTATATTTTTTGCCTGGTCTCTTCAGCACATCGTTTCTCAAAATATTGGAATCTTGCTGCTATATCACAATCATGATTCCGATGAAGCAGTCGTGGATCGCCGGCTCGAAATCAGGACGCAAGTCATGTCGGCTCTCACGTTCGGATTGCTTTTCTTTTACCGCGCAATGTTTGAATCCGCGCATCATGAAATACTCGTCAGCGCTCCGCAAATCCAGCTCAGCCCTTTCACGACGACTGTAGTCTGGCTCTCGTATTTGCTCCCGCTCGTCGCAGCCATCGGCTTATACACGGCATGGTCTATCGGCAAATATTTTTACGAGCTCAACTGTCGCCTGCAAGAAGGTAAGGCACTTAACGTGCCGGCGTTGATGTTCTGGGTATATTCAATCGCTTCTCTGCTGCCGTTAGCGATGCTGGGCAAATCGTTTGAAGAAGGAAATTTGATACCGTCCACGGTGCACTGGTTCCAATACATTGTCATCAACTACGTGCTGGTGAAGAACAAAAGCGGGATTTCGTCTGTTGCGGCAGGCGGCATCCCGCCAATTCCGGCTGGAAGCGGGCGCTCCACGAGGTTGTTTTTCCTGGTCGGGCTGCTCGCGGTCGTTTGCGTGATGGGAACGAGCCTGGCCGCTGTCGCCGCCGGGGGGCAACCGAAATTGCAACAGCTGCTCATCGGAATCGTGATGGGCTTCGGAGGTGTGCATTATTTCCTGGATGCTTATCTTTGGCGTTTCCGCGAGCCCAGCAGGCGCCAAGCAGTGCTGCCGTATTTGTTGGCAGCAAGAACGAAGACATAGTACCAAAGCAGTGCCTTAACCAAAAGAGTTATAGCCCATATACCAGCGCGAACATGTGCTTGCGCACAACATCAAACATTCATCTCTATTTATGCTCTGGAGAGAGGCCGACCATCCTCTTTGGCAGTATCATTGTCTACCACAATCGACCAGCTTGATATGGTCATTGTTGGCCTCACACGATTATGGCAAGGACAACAACATCTCAGCCGCTGCTCGCCGCTGTAGGCGAACGCATTCGCAAACGCCGCGAAGAACTCGCGCTCAGCCAAACTGAGGTGGGCGAGATTACCGGGTTGCATCGCACCTACATAAGCGACGTCGAGCGCGGACGCCGGAATCTCAGTGTCAACGTGCTGGAACGCATCGCCAATGCCTTGCAAGTGCCAATAGCCTTCTTCTTCATGTAAAACGAGTAGGGGCGATGCATGCATCGCCCCTACAGGAATCTATTAAAGGCGCTCAGCGCCTCCTTAGTTGGGAGATTCCGCCTTCTCGGCGTCGTCGTTCTTCTCAGCCTTGTCGGCGCCCTTCTTGGACTTGCCGACCGGGGCGGGTTCGCCCTTCTTCTCCGGTGCTTTCTCGAAGAGGAAGCTCTCGCCGTTGAGTACGGTTGTAATCGTGTCGCCTTCCTTGAAGCGTCCCTGCAGAACTTGCTCAGCAAGGTTGTCTTCCAGTAAGCGCTGAATCGATCTACGCAGCGGACGAGCGCCGTAGGTCGGGTTGTAGCCGTCCTTGGCGATGTAGTCCTTGCACTCGTCGGTGACCACAAGCTCCATGCCCTGCGCCTTGATGCGGCTTTGCAGGTCGGCGGACATGAGGTCGACGATTTTGCGGATCTCTTCCTTCGTGAGCTGTTGGAAAACAATAATCTCGTCGATACGGTTGAGGAATTCGGGTCGGAATGTCTTCTTCATCGAGTCCATAACCAGATCGCGGATCTTCTTGTATTTCTCAGCATGCTGACCGGATTCGTTGACAGCCACCTGGAAGCCCAATCCGAGGTTGGACTTGTCGATGAACTGCGCGCCGACGTTGGACGTCATGATGATGATTGTGTTTTTGAAGTCTACTGTGCGTCCCTTACTGTCGGACAGACGTCCGTCATCAAGGATTTGCAGCAGAACGTTGAACACATCCGGGTGCGCTTTTTCGATTTCGTCGAACAACACAACCGAGTAAGGCTTGCGCCGCACCGATTCGGTGAGCTGCCCGCCTTCCTGGTAGCCGACGTAGCCGGGCGGAGAGCCAATCAACTTGGAAGTTGTGTGGTGCTCCATGAATTCCGACATGTCGATACGGATCATGTTGTCTTCGCTGCCGAAGAAGTAGCCGGCGAGCGCTTTGGCAAGCTCGGTTTTACCGACACCGGTTGGTCCCGAGAAGATGAAGGAGCCGATCGGGCGGTTCGGGTTTTTCAAACCGACACGGGCGCGACGAATGGCGCGGCAAACCGCTTCCACGGCCTCGTCCTGGCCGATGACGCGCTGGTGCAGCACATCGGACATATGGAGCAGCTTTTCCGATTCGCCCTCGGTAAGCTTGAGCAGTGGGATGCCGGTCCACGAGCTGACCACGTATGCCACTTCTTCGCCTGTAACCACGGGCTTTTCGGATTCCTGCTTTTGCTTCCATACCGTCTGAATTTCGCGAATACGCTCAGACAGTTTGGTTTCATTTTCGCGCAGCGAGGCAGCCTTTTCGAATTCCTGATTGCGAATGGCCATCTCTTTGTCGCGACGCACTTTGCGCAGCTCTTTCTCGACTTCCTTACCTTCCGGCGGCAGCGAGCTGGCGCGCAGGCGCACGCGGGACGAAGCTTCGTCGATGATGTCGATGGCTTTATCCGGCAGGAAACGATCGCTGATGTAGCGGTCTGAGAGCTTGGTGGCCTGATCGATCGCTTCATCAGAGATGATCAGCTTGTGGTGCTCTTCGTACTTCGGACGCAAACCGCGCAGAATTTCGACTGTTTCTTCCACACTGGGCGGATCGATGATCACCGGCTGAAAGCGGCGCTCGAGAGCGGCGTCGCGTTCGATGTGCTTGCGATATTCGTCCATGGTGGTGGCGCCGATACACTGCAACTCGCCGCGCGACAACGCCGGCTTCAAAATGTTGGCGGCATCGATGGCGCCTTCTGCAGCTCCTGCTCCAATCAAAGTGTGCAATTCGTCGATAACGAGCATGACGTTGCCCGCTTGACGAATTTCATCCATGATTTTCTTCAAGCGCTCTTCGAATTCGCCGCGGTATTTCGTACCGGCAACCAGCAAGCCGATGTCGAGCTGGACGATTTTCTTATCACTCAAGATCTCCGGAACATCGGCATTGGCAATGCGGATGGCCAGACCTTCGGCGATAGCCGTCTTACCGACGCCGGGCTCACCGATGAGCACCGGGTTGTTCTTGGTGCGGCGTCCCAGAATCTGAATGACGCGTTCGATTTCTTTCTCGCGGCCGACAACCGGATCGAGCCGTCCTTCTTGACCGGCTTGCGTCAGGTTGACGCCGAATTCATCGAGAGTCGGTGTCTTCGACCTGCCCGTGCCCGCCGAGGTGGTGGCACCGGCGGTGGCAGCACCGCTTTCACCCAAGAGGCGAATTACGTGACTGCGCACTTTGGTGAGATCGACACCGAGGTTTTCCAACACTCGTGCTGCTACGCCTTCGCCTTCGCGAATCAAACCGAGCAGCAGGTGCTCCGTGCCGATGTAATTATGTCCTAGCTGTCTGGCTTCGTCCCAAGACAACTCGAGTACGCGCTTGGCGCGCGGAGTGAAGGGGATCTCTACAGCGACGAAACCGGAGCCGCGGCCAATGATCTTCTCTACTTCGACGCGCGCATCTTTGAGATTGACGCCCATCGATTTCAAAGTCTTGGCTGCAATGCCAGTACCTTCGCCAATGAGACCAAGCAAGATTTGCTCTGTGCCTACGAAATTGTGGCCGAGTCTCCTCGCCTCTTCTTGCGCAAGCATGATGACCTTGATGGCCTTTTCTGTAAACCGTTCAAACATGGCGGCCGGCAGCCTCCCTTGGGTTCCGCTTTGGTGATTCTCATTCTAACACCCGAGCTATCGGGCATTGGGTCTGGCAGTTGTCCTCTTGCTATCGCCTTTGGCAATTGCCAACTCCGGTAGTCCAGACAGTGTGTCCTTTGGCAATTATTCTAGTAGATGTGGAAAGTTCTAACAGCCTCCCTGGCTGAACTCCCAGGGTACATCAATGTTTTAACAATTAACACAACTACTGACATTTTGCATAGCTCAAACAGGTGCTTTGATTAGAATTGTCCCTTCACCCCTACAAAAGCTGAACAATGCCATGAAACTGCTCGAGCAAATCATTACGCAACAAGGCAAACACCTGGGAAACGGCATTCTCAAAGTCGATTCTTTTATGAATCATCAAATCGACCCCAATCTGATGGTCGAGATCGGTGCTGAATTCTCGCGAGCATTTTTCGACAGCGGCGTCACCCGTATTCTGACAGCCGAGACCAGCGGCATTGCTCCAGCTCTGGCTGCCGGCATGTCCCTGCGCGTGCCTGTGGTTTTCGCCCGCAAGAAAAAACCTGTGACCATGCAAGATCCGCTTACCGAAAGCGCTCCTTCACACACCAAAGGTGGCATGGTGGATTTGAGCGTCTCGTCGGAATATCTGCTATCCGGCGACCGAATTGTCATCATCGACGATTTCCTTGCCAGCGCGCAGACTATAGTAGCTCTCGCCAAACTCGTGAAACAGACCGGTGCCGAGCTTGTTGGCATCGGCGCTGTAATTGAAAAGATCTACTCCGGCGGCCGGGCCCTGCTCGAACCGTTCAACGTCCCTATTCATAGCCTGGCCCGCATCGAGGGCTTCGAAGGCGAAAAAATTCTTCTGGCGTCCGCAACGTCGCCCCGCTAAGTCGTAGCGGCGGGCGGCAGCCCGCTTGTTTCAAATCTACGGCGTGCGGTGCATCAACATCTGGCTTACATATGCCAACACATATACCGTGAATAAGGCAAACGTCCCACCAAACAAGAAAGTGGCAATCAGTAGCCGCCAGGCGAGAAACGCCTGCCGCGGTTCAAACGTAGCCAACACGCCTATGCGCCGGTACAGATAATAGGCGAAAGCCAACAAAGGCAAGACAAAAGCAACCGCTTTCACCATCGGTTCGCCCGAAAAAACTATGGCTGCAATCAGCAGAACGCAGGAGATAGGCAGCATCAACTCGCTGACGAAGTCCTTGCTGTTGCCCTTGCGATATGCCTCCGTCTGCATGCTGTTCAGGTTCTGAAAGGCAAGCGTAGCCATTTTCATCGTGCCCTGGCGGCGATGAGCGGGCGGCTGCGGGTCATCGGCCGGATTGGGAGCTTGTTCCACCATTACGTAAGCCTCGTCGGGTCTTACCCCCTTTTTTACCCCCGAGCTGGGATTTAATCACGTGCTGGAAAGGCGACAGGTACCGGCAAGGCGTCGATCGCCCGTAGCGGCGGGCGGGAGCCCGCTTTGCCGGTACGGAAACGAACAGCGGGCTTTCCGCCCGCCGCTACGTTTTTTTAGCTGTGATACGCAAGCGCGTTCTACGCGTGGTCTTCTTTGCCGCTTACCGGTTGCGCGAAGCCGCACTCTTTGTTGGAGCAGGAAATCTGGTCGCCGCGCTTGAGCGTCTTGTAGAGCAACACGCTGTCGCACTGCGGGCACTTGTTGGTGCCGTTTTTCGGACCGCCTTTTCTCAGAGGCGGGTACCAGAAGGCTTGCGTACAGCCGTTTACACCGTAGTGACTGCAGCCGTAGAACATTTTGCCCCGCCGTGATTTCTTCTCGACGATTTCGCCGCCGCAGCCTTCGCGCGGGCAGAAAACGCCGGTGGTCTTCACGATCGGGCGCTGCTCGGTACAGGCTTCAGCCGAGCAAGCGAGGTAATCGCCATATCGTCCGTAGCGTATAAGCATCGGCTCGCCGCAGGTTCGGCATTTTTCTTCCGACGGCCTGTCTTCCGGAACCGGATTTCCTTCCTTGGTCAAACGAATTTTCGTCTTGCAATCGGGGTATCCGATGCAACCGAGAAATTGTCCAAAGCGCGAAGAACGAATGGCCATCTGCAGTCCGCAAGTCGGACACGTATGCTCAGAGAGAATCACGACTTTGTTCATGTTCTCTTCGGCTTTCTTCAGCGTTTCGCCAAAAGGCTTGTAAAAGTCCTTCAGCATGCCGTGCCAGTCGACTTTATCGTCTTCGATTTTGTCGAGCTGAGCTTCCATGTTGGCGGTGAAGCCGACATCGACAATCTTGCCGAAGTGCTCCACAAGCAAGGCATTGACAGCCTTTCCGAGCTTCGTCGGGCAAAGCATTTTTTGCTGCCGCTCGACGTATTTGCGATCGATGATCGTGCTTACGGTAGTGGCATATGTCGATGGTCGTCCGATGCCCAGTTCTTCCAAGGTCTTCACCAGGCTCGCTTCCGTGTATCGCGGCGGCGGCTGCGTGAAACTTTGTTTGGGCTCGACGCCCTTAAGTTTGAGCTCTTCGCCCTTGCTGAGGTCTGGAAGCTTGGTCAAGGCATCGCCGGCCGGATCGTCATCTGTTGGCTCGGCGGTCGTTTCCCTGTTGTACACGATGGTGTAGCCGGGGAAAGTCGTCTCCGTGGATGAGGCGCGGAATACCGCATCACCAGCGGTTGCTTCAGCGGTGGTCGTGTTTAACTCGGCCGACGCCATTTGGCTGGCGAGAAAACGCTCCCAGATCAATTTGTATAACTTGTACTGATCGGGCGTCAGGTGTTGGCGAATCGCTTCCGGTTTACGCCATACGCTTGAGGGTCGAATGGCTTCGTGTGCGTCTTGCACCGACTTGCCCTTCTTCTCATATATACGCGGTTTGTCCGGATAGTAGCTCTTCTTGAACGTATCGACGATGTATTGCTTGGCTTCATCGACCGCTTGCTGCGAAACACGCGTCGAGTCAGTACGCATATAAGTGATCAAACCGGTGGGGCCTTGATCTCCAAGCTCGATGCCTTCATAGAGCTGCTGCGCCACTTGCATGGTCTTCTTCACAGCATAGCCAAGCGAGTTGGCCGCTTCGCGTTGCAACGTCGAAGTGATGAAGGGCGCCTGCGGCTGACGCTGGCTGCTCTTCTGTGTCAACGACGTGACTTTGAAATCCTGTTTTTCTACGTGCTTGACGATGCTCTTCGCCTGCTTCTCGGATCCGATCACCGTGGTGCCGGAGCCGCCTTTGTCAGATGCGGCGATGATGCGCTTGCCATCATACTTGACGAGATTCATCAAGAAGGAATTCTTCGAACGCGCTTTGTTGAGTTCGGCCTTGATAGACCAATACTCTTGCGGCGTGAATTGATCGATCTCTTCCTCGCGCTCGCATATGATGCGCACGGCAACTGATTGCACGCGTCCTGCCGAGCGGCCGTTGACCTTACGCCACAGCAGAGGAGAAATTTTGTAGCCGACCAGGCGGTCGAGCAAGCGTCGTGCTTGCTGAGCATCGACAAGATTGCGATCGATGCTGCGCGGCTTTTTCATGGCCGCGAGCACAGCTTCTTTAGTGATTTCGTTGAACTCGACACGAGACAATTTCTTGTCCGGCAGATCAAGAATCTCGGACAAGTGCCAGGCAATGGCTTCACCTTCGCGGTCAGGGTCAGGCGCGAGGTAGACTCTGTCAGCGGCTTTCGCTGCTTCCTTCAATTCTTTTACTATCGGTTCTTTTTCGCGAAGAATCTCATATTGAGGTTCGAAATTCTTCCGCACGTTTACGCCTAACTTGTTCTTCGGCAGATCGCGCACGTGACCGACGCTGGCTTTGACCTGATAATCCTGACCGAGAATTTTACTGATTGTTTTTGCCTTGGCAGGCGACTCAACGATTACGAGCGATTTGACCATTGGGCACATAAACCTGTGACTTGCGAAATAGGATTTCCAAAAACTACGACCGCATCCGGACAAGCGCGATCCCTAAAGGACACAACTGTAAGCAGAGCAAACTGTCAAGTGCCTTTGTGATCGGTGAGTATAACACGGGCCTTCGGCGTTCCCCTTTACTGCCTACCTTATGGATGAGCTTTGCAGAATCGGCTAATTTGCAATGCATAAATAAGGATGGGCACCGGGATGTATACATTAGCGAATACTGGTCGCAAGCAAGCAAGATTAGCAGAACTCATTAGGAAAAATAAACAATCTTCACAAGCTCTACTATTTGCGATGATTGCTGCCCCCTTGCCGAAACGCGGGCAATTCTGTGGCTTTCCGGAACCGAGCCGGGTCGATAATCTGATGTCGAGGGCGATTTCGAATAGTTAAGCTCGACGCTGATGTGGTCCTGTTGACCAATATAGTCAGCAAGACAATCGGCCCACTCGACAAGAACCAGTCCGGGTGCGCTTCTAAGCTCATCCAACTCGGCGGCGAGCATGAGCAAATGGGCTTCATCAGGCGCTCCACATGTGGTGCCGAGATCTTTCAATCTATAGAGATCGAGATGGTAAAGGGGTAATCGACCGCTTGTATATTCATTGAGTGTCGTGAAAGTGGGGCTGTTCACTACCTCTTCGACACCAAGAGCCTCTGCTGCGCCTTGCGCGAAGGTGGTTTTGCCCGCGCCAAGTGGTCCATGCAGAGCCACGAGCGCATGACTTTCCATTTTCGACGCGATTACAATGCCCAGCCGATGCGTGTCCGACGCAGTAGGCAGCTGCAACTCAAAAGTCGAAATGGTGTCCAATTTTTATTAGAGGGTCTCAGCCGCGGACCAGCTGCTCGTTTTGTACCCGGTTATAACCCAGGTGGGGCCCCTCCTCCGCAAATTCCCGTTTCCTAATTCCCGCGAGTGAATGATGTTTGGCATCACCCCTACAAGGCTTCATAGGTTTACGTCATTGCTTCAAGTGCGGAACCCCTTGTTCGATTGCTTGTAGGACAAAACTTACTTCGCTTTATCCTACGACCGAGACTATCGAGGATCATACCAGAATCGTGCACGAAGTAAAGCGCCGCCGATCCGCCAAAGGCGGCTTTAATTGGGCTGTTTCAAGATTTTACCGTGTACGAATCGCGTAGTTGTGGTAGAGGTAGTAGAAGTCCGCAATTTATCAGCAGAGGCGCTATCGCTCTCAGCAGCGGAGTCACCGCTATGCTGCGCGTAAATGCGAGCGACGGCGCCATGCGCGTCAGGCAGCGGTCGCACCGTCGGCGTGCTGGCGTAGCTGCGCACATACAAATTTGTTCCCTCAGGCACCATGCGTACGCCGCTGTATTTTCCGTCATCGGAGAGTTGATTCTCGAGATCATCTGCTACTTGATCCAGCGCTGTACGCCGCAACTCACCGACCTGCCGGCAACGATCCGCTTTTGCTCTAGCTTGCCTGAGCACCATTTCCTCTTCTTCTTTTGCCTGGTCGCGAATTTTCTGAGCAGTTGCATCGAGATCCATTTGCGCAAACGGCGATTGCTGCCGCAGAGTTCGCGGCTCGGCATATAGCCTCCGGATGCGGTTTTCAGCGTTTGCGCGGGTCGATTCCACTTGCCTTTGCGCGGTCGTCAATGCATCGGAGGCATCTGTTTCGGCAAGCCTCTCGTCTTTCTTTTTCTCGGTTTGCACCTGTTTGCGAATTATATTGAGCGAACGATCTGCAGGCGATGCTGCCGCAGGGGCACGGTAAGCCATTTGCGCGGGCGCATCTGCAAAGCTGTTTTTCCGACTGGCACCGGATACGGTATCACGCATTTCTTTCGCTTCTGCCGTGGTCGGCAGATTGCGATGATAGCTCTTCAGCGCTTGCTTACAGTAATCGCTCACAGCGCCGTTGGGATCGAGCGCCAGGCACATCCGATACTCAACGATGGCTTCTTCATGCTCGTCCATATGAACAAGCGCATTCGCCAGGTAGTAATGCGCCATAGCATTGGCAGGCTCGGCACCGACGGCACGATTGAGAAGCAGAACCGCTTGTTTGAAGTTGCCCGCCGCGTATTCCTTGATGCCATCATCATAAACGGCAGCAGCAACCGCCAGCGGATGCAGCAAGGCGCCGGCTGCGGCTAAAAGCAAAGCTTTCCTGAGCATCAACATAACGAGGAGCGCTGCTATCTACAAATCCAGTTTATCACCGGGGCTGCGGCATAGCGGACCGTGCAACGTTGTTTGGGATGGGAAATTCCCCAGTGACAGCCATCTATGCCGGTGCTACCTTCGCTGTACCCCGTCCCGGAGTTAGTTTATGAGTGCAGACCTTACTGAGCTCAAGGAAGCCGCCAAAGTTCACAACGGCTGCGGCATGCAGGAGGCGTTAGACGCCATGCCCTGGAATGAACGTCTGCAGGCAGTACGTGACCTTCGACAGTCCCTCGGCAGCAATGCGCCTTTAAACGTCGAGATCGCAGATGGCAGTACAGCAGACCATTACGCGTACAGAATCATAAGCGCCAAAGCCGACTTGTCGGCAATTGCCAAACAACTGAATCTACCGCCGGATGCGCTCAAAGGATTGGAAAACGCTCCAGGAGCCAGAGCTGAACGATTGCTGGCCAGCGAGTCGTACGACTTCAATCTGAAGTTAAATCAGAACAGCGACGGATTGAATATAAAATTCAAATTGGGCTTCCACCAGGAATGCCACTAGACGAGCCTATTTGTTGGTCGCTTTCTTCTGCGCCAGGCGATCCAGCGTAGCTTCCGCCAATTGCAATCTCGGATTCAAGTCGAGCGCTTTGCGGGCTTCCGTTTCTGCCCCGCTGACGTCGCCTTTTAATTCCAGCGCTACACTTAATTCCGCGTGAGCATTCGCGTTGTTCGGCACGCTATCGGCAATCTGGCGAAACAAATTCGCCGCTTCGTCAGATTGTCCGGACTGCAACAATAGTATGCCCAATTGCTGTTTGGCTTCGCTGTTGTCCGGTTGCGCGCGCAAGGCATCGCGAAATTCCTGCTCGGCTTCTTGTTTGCGACCTTCCTCGAGAAAGAGCGTTCCCAGCGCAATGCCGGCGGCCACGTTGGGCCCGGAATTCAGTTTGGCTTGCTTCATGGCTGCGATCCCGGCTTCTTTCGCGCCTGTATTGAACAGCGATAGCCCTTGTCCAATTTGCGCATCTACCAATCCAGGACTATGCGAGAGCGCTTTCTGATAACTGCTGAGCGCTTCCGTCCAGCGCTGCTTCTTGGCGGAAGCCCAGCCCAAGCTGGTCCACGCTGCGGCGCTGGCAGGATCGAGAGCAACGGCGCGGCGTTCTTCCACGATTTCGGCGTCAAAGTCGCCTTTGCTGCCCATGAGCACGCCGAGATCGGCGTGCGCTTGTGCGTTGCTCGGTGCCAGGAGCACCGCCTGCTCGAAGTTTCTCTGGGCCAGATCAAGCATGCGATCGTGGAAAGCCTTCTCGCCGGTAGCAATCAGTATTTGCAGGGCCGGGTCGGAGCTGTTCTGACTTACGACTGCGCGTCCCGGCGAGCGCTGCGGCTGCTGTGGAAGTCTATTGCGATAAAGACTGCGGCGAGCCGTTTGAATGGCTTCCAGATTTCGCTCTGCAACCCTGTTGTCCGGGTCGAGCCGAAGCGCCTTCTGCTCGGCTTCGGCAGCGGCGTCATAGTCGTGAGTGCGGCTCAAAACCCAGCCCAGCTCGACATACGCCGCGGCGTATGTGCCGTCGACTGCTATCGCTTGTTTCTCTGCTTGCGTCGCCTCTTCGAGAGCACCGAGGTGTCCGCAGGCGACGCCGAGGTCGTAAAAGGCGACGACGTTTTGCGGATCGAGCTTGGTGGCGATGACAAACTTTTCGCGCGCCAGAGCCCAATTGCCGGAAGCGGCGGCGGCTTCGCCGTCTTTCACAGTGGCAGCGGCTTGCGCGGACGCACTGGCGCTACTCGCCAGCTCCTGAGCGCGCACCAGGGGCGGTGCAGTGAGCAAGACTGATGTAAACAATAGTGCAGAGAGTTTGAAGGAAGTTCTCAATTGACTGCCCCCTTTATGGCTCTCAAATTATCTTCTACTGACATCGATCAATCCCGAGATGCCCTGTTTATCTATGCATCAATGAAAGCCAATTTAGGATAAAATGGCGCTCCACCGGTGTCACAGACGATGTTCAGCCGCTTCATTTGCCTCGCGATAATCTTGCTTGCCGCCGCTCCGTGCCGGGCGCAGGAGAATGTCGCACCCGTCGTCGACGATACGCAAATGCCACCGCTTGCGCCGCAGACATTCCCGGCGCCGGCGGATGTGCTACCACCGGCGGTGCCCGATCGGCCGCCGCCCCCGCCTCCGGCATCGGCATTCGTGCGCCCGGCGCTTCAGCCGCCGGGGTTTTTAGGACAAGCGGGCATAGGCCGGCCGCTGCAAACGCAGGACGGTGACAATCGACCATCCATTGTCTACCCGCCGAAACCGCCGCTGTCCTGGCGGGCAAAAGCGATGGAACTTAACAGCGACAGCCAGGCACCGTGCCGCGTTGTTCCGGGCTCTTCGGATGAAGTCACCATGAGCCTGCTCTCGTCGTTGCCGCAGTTCAATTTGAAAGTCGCGGTGCTCAACAGTGACGCCGGCGAGTTGTTGGCGGTGAGCACCGACCCAAACAACAAGCAGAAGGTAGTGTTCACCATCAATGAAATGCCTGAGGGTACGGTGACAATCAAGGGCGTGGCGCTGCCCGTCAATTCCCAGGGCACGAGCCTCGTACAAGCGATCTTGCAAGCCCTGAATACTACGGCGACCAGGCGAGGGACGCTCTAATGGACGCGAAACCGACGGTTGTAGGTATAACCGGCACCATTGGCTCGGGCAAATCTTTAATCGGCGACCTGCTGCGAAAACGGTCTTACAAGGTTATCGACACCGACGAAGTGGTGCATGATCTGTTTGGGTCCGATGCCGGACTGCAGCGAGCTATCGCCGACCGGTTCGGTCGCGAAGTTGTGACCCCCACGGGAACCATCGATCGCAACAAGCTCGGTGACATCGTCTTCAATGACGCCGAGGCGCGCCGAGATTTGGAAGCGATCGTGCATCCGGCAGTAGTGCAGCGGTGCGATCAACTAGTGCACGAGCACAGCAAAGACAGGCTGGTATTTTTTCTTGTGCCGCTGTTGTTCGAAGCAGGATTGGCTGATCGCTACGATCAAATTTGGACCGTTATTACCGACGATGCCGTCTTGAAGCAACGGCTTATGCAGCGCACAGGTTTATCGTCTGCAGAGGTGGATAAACGCATAGCCGCTCAGATGCCGCAGAAGGAAAAAGCGGCACGGTCGCACAAGATCATCGACAATACCGGCACCAGGGATGATACCGAGCGCCAAGTTGCCGACCTGGTCAAATCGCTACTCTAGCATCTTCCACATCTTGCTTGCCCAGCCCTGCTGCTTCTCTTTGAGATCGTGCATCCGCACCATATTGGCGGATATTTGGTTTGAGTCACCGGCGACGGGGCCGGTTAACTCCAAGCCGCACTCGCCGCAGAACTTGGCACTCGCTTCCAGAGGCGCGCTGCACGTCGGACAGGCCGGAATACGCTGAGGCAAGGTGTAGCCGCACTCGCCGCAGAATCTCGCATTCGGTTCGAGTGCTGAGTGGCATGCCGGACACAGCGGTTGTCCGGCCGCCATGTCGTGCGGCTGATACGACTGCTGCTGCTGCGTGAAAGGAAACTGCGGTTGCTCGTAATACACGGGTTGAGGTTGCGCAAATTCCACCGGCTGCTGATGTGGCTGCACCGGAGCCGGCTGCTCGTATGGCTGCTCGTGCGGCTGCTGATAGGGTTGCTCGTATACGGGCTGCTGCGGAGCAGCAGGCTGCGTGGGATAGACTGGTGCTGCAGGTTGGATCGCTTGCGGCGGCTCCATCGATCGGGCGACGGGCTCAACCCGGTGCTCGTCAGGCGGCACAGGTTGTTGCGGTTGTTGTCCCCGGCGGGCGGCGCGCTGCGCTTCCACGCCCCACGGATCGTCGTCCTGCGCCTTTCGCTCGCCCGGACGCTGCATCGGCACCGGCGGCTGTTGCTGTGCCAGATTGCGATAGAGTTGATCTTCAAGGCTTTGCGGCGCCGCTGCGCTCATCGGCGTCGCAGCCGTGTACGCAGCAGCAGGGGCAATATGGGGGCGGGACGGAATCGAAGCTGGTGGCACCGGTGCTGGCGGCGTGGGTACTGGCGCGGCAGGAGCTGCCGGCGCGCCTGGGATTTCAGCAGCTGGTTGCGCCGCAGGTTCGCGAGACGACCTCTTAGGCAGCGACGGCATCGATGGGCGTTGCAAAATTTGGTCTGCCGTATAAACCTGGAATGGATCGACCGGCGCCGCCGGTGAGTTGTGCGCGGCAGCGGCCGCTTGCGCCGCGGTAAGTGGTGTCGGCGGAGGCAGCGCAGGTTCCGGCGCCGGCAATGCAGGCTCCGGCGCAGGCAATGCAGGCTCCGGCGCAGGCAACTCATGTTCGGCCGCCGGCTCGACCACCGCCGGTTGAACCGGCTCTGGGTGCGGTGCCTCAGGAGTCGAGGGAGCGACCGTCTCGACAGGTTCCAAAGTTTCGCCGGACTCGGCAGGCCTCGAGCCGATTTGTCGGGCCCGCTCTGCAGCAGCCGCCTCCTTACGACGCATGCGCGCCGCGAGTTCTTTGGCACCCAGCTTCGAAGGCGCCGGTTGCTCAGGCGCTCCTGGCACCACCGATGGTGCAACAGGCTCTGCCGGCAGTTCGCCTTCCTCGGCGCGCACGGGCTCCACTTTCTTCTTGCTGCGATCTTCTTTCTCGATAAATGGTTTGGATGCCGCGTGAAAGGCTGCGATGTTGGCTGCAGGATCTCGGTGTGTTTCGGGGAAAGCCTGCGGCAGATCGATAGGCGACGGCACAATCGAGAGAGGCCGCGCGGCAGGTGCGGGCGGAATCAGAGGTTCCGCAGGAACGACAGGCAGCTCTGAAACCGCCGGTGCCGACGGCGCAACGGGCTCTGCAGCAACTGGCGGCTGGGCAGCGGCAACTTCGTCCGGCAGGTGCGGCTCCGGCAGCATGGTCTCCGCCACAAGCGGGCTTACGGCGGCCGGTACAGGTTCGGCGGCGATAGGTTCGGCGGCGATAGGTTCGGAGACGATAGGTTCGGAGACGGCAGGTTCGGGGACGGCAGGTTCCGAGACGACAGGTTCAGGCTCCGGCACAAGCGCGCTCGCGGCGGCCGCCGGTAGAGGTTCGGGAACGACTGTGTCTGGGAGCACCGGTGCCTCCACCGGCACTTCTGCAGCGACTTCTGCAGGTACCGCCGCTGCTCTGCCCTTGCGACCGGGACGTTGTCTGCTCCCTTTGCCAGGCGCTTCCGGAGCTGGCTCTGCAACCGGCGGCAGGTCCTCCGGAAATTCAGGAATCGGTGCTTCGTCGGTAGGTTCCGGTGCAAGCGGGCTTCCGCCCGCCGCTACGATGCTTTCTTGAGCGTATATAGGTTCGACGTGTTGCTGCGGCGGTTCTTCGTAAGGCGGCTCTTCGTACACCGGCTCCGGCGTTGCCTCGTAAACAGGCTCCGGCTGTGAATAGTCCGGTTCCGGCGCGACATAAATCGGTTCCGGCGGTGCAACGTAGACAGGCTCGGGCGGCGGCGCATATACCGGCTCCGGCGCAACGTAGACAGGCTCGGGTGGCGGCGCATATACCGGCTCCGGTGGTGGCACGTACACAGGCTGCGGCGGCATCGACGTCAACAATTGAGCCTCCAGCAGAAAATGCGACGGCGCCAAAATTGCGCCCGCAAATTGCTGCGGATAGCTGACGTACATCAGTTCTTTCGCCCGCGTGAATCCTACATAGCAGATTCGTCGTTCTTCCTCGAGATCAACTGCAGTTTGCGCAGGGAAAATTCCTGCCGCCATTCCGACCATAAACACGATTGGAAACTCGAGTCCCTTACTTTCAACGATTGGCAATACCTGGACGCCGGCATCGGCACCACCCTGCTTGTCGTCGACAATATGTTTGACGAAGTCGACGATTGTTTTGAACTCGCGTGACTCTTCTTCTAATTGATCGAGCTTTTTCAACGGCTCATAATTGACGCCCGCCGGTACCTTCACCGTGCGGTAATAGTCATTGAGTCGCTGAGTTCGCCGCAGTTGAGCGATCGCTTCGGCAGGCGGCCACTTGTCGGCATGCATTGTGCGAATAGTGCGCACCAATTGAGCCAGATCAGCACAAGCTTGATCGGAAGTCGCCTCGGCGTAAATCTCCACCGCCTTCAAATACGAGAGATTGTTTGCCTCAGCAAAAGAGGCAATCGTCGCCGAGAGTTTGGGGTCTATCTCTTTGACACGTAATTGGCAAACACGCTCGAAGGATTCTCTGGCACGCGG
Source organism: Candidatus Obscuribacterales bacterium (assembly GCA_036703785.1). GTDB lineage: Bacteria > Cyanobacteriota > Vampirovibrionia > Obscuribacterales > Obscuribacteraceae > JADYXS01. The sequence goes on along the minus strand of DATNQY010000137.1, from coordinate 13,881 downwards.
ACCATCAGGGTCGATGATCAACTTAAGAAACGCCAGCATGTCCTCCGCTTCATCAGGAACAAAGTTCGAGATAGGATTCGATGCTCTGAAATTGACGCCTTTTTGATCGAGCGCTTCTTCAATAATCGTCGCGTACACGTGATGGCGGAAGAGAATCGCCATCTCACCGAATTTACGCCCGCTATCGGCAAGCAATTGAATTTCAGAGGCAATCCACTGCGCTTCGTCGTACTCGTCGGCCAGTGCTGCCGGTCCGACGATGGCCGTTGTCGGCGCCTGCCCCCAGGCTGAAACATATTCGCGATGAATGCGGCGCTTTTGCAGAAGGCTAATCAATTGACGCGCATGGTCGACTATAGCCGGATGAGAGCGCCAGTTTCTCTCGAGTGTGAAACAGCGCGCATGCGGCATGCGCAGCGAAACTTCAGTAAACAATTCAGGGCAAGCGTTTTTCGCCTCGTGAATCGTTTCCTCTTCATCGCCAGCTATAAATATGTTGTCCTGAGGCGCGGCCAGCAATCTGCCGAGCATCTCTTGGGCCACTGTTATGTCCTGATATTCGTCAATGAGAACGAACTCGAATTGACGTTGATATCGAGCACGCAGCTCGGCATTATCAAGCAAAACTTGCACCGATAGTCCAACAACGTCATCACGATCTATACGATTCGCTTTCAGCAATTGGTCCTCAAGCTGCTGATAAATCTTAGCGATGATCTCTTCGCCGTAATTGCTCGCATCTTGTTTCGCTTGGGCAGGGGAAATCAAATGCGACTTGTACATCGAGATGACGGCCGCTATATAGAATTCATCGAGATCGACCGACAGCTCCAGCTTGGCAGGGTCGATTTCTTTCTTGGCCTTGGCGAGCAATCGCTGAACGATCTTTTGCGGGCTCGGCTCTACCTTCAAAGGCGGTTTGCGTTTGATTGCCGGCAAATTCTCTTTGAGGATTTTTAGTCCAAGATCATGCCACGAGCAGACGTTCAGCCGCTGCGCGATCTGTTTCTCCAGCATTCCTTCGAATGCGCGCTTGAGCGCCCGCTGCGTGTCCGTGCCATGAGTAACCACCAGAATGGTTTCAGGCGAAACTCCTTGCCCGATTAAATAGTTGACTCGTTGCAGCAGACACGTCGTTTTTCCGGTGCCGGCGCCGCCGCAAACGACTGCTGGACCGCCACCATACGTGATGGCGTTCATCTGCACATCATCGTCCACCGGTAGATCCGGCATTGGCGGGACGACATTGCCGACCAGCATTCTGCCGGTAGAACCGCGCTTGCGCCCGCCGCGCCACACATCATCAACAACATCCACGCAGGCGGCGGCATTGCCGAGAATCTCCGCGGTGGTAAATTTCAACACTTGCCAGTCGTCGGAAAACAGCATCAGGTTTCGTTTTGCTTCCTGACGTTGCAGCTCACTGGAGCCGAGAGTCGAAATGGTGTCACATTCGATGTTGAGACGATGGTCTTTGTCCATCAAAGCAAAATCAAGCCTGAAATCGCCAAGAATGTGTTGTGGTATCACATCGATATTGCGCTCTTTCAAAGCCATGTAGAGCTGATGTTCAGCCTTAAGCATTGGGGGCAGACCATCCTCGTGGGTTCGCTTCAAACCGTCCACGGTGATCATGCAGGCTTCGATGAGCCAGAGCAGCTTCTCCCAGTTGATAGACTTGGCACAGTAATCCGGATCGGCGCAAGCCTGTCCGTATTTCAGAAATTCTTGGAATGAAAGAGGCGTGGTGATGATTGTCGGCTTGCCCGAAAGCGCCCGCGGGTAGAGCAAGTGAGACCACAGGTACCACAGTTGGCGCGCGTTCTCGGGCGCCTCGAGGTTATCGAGGACGACAATATCGCTGCCGCCCAAATCGAGCTCCAGTTTGCTCGCTACCGGCCTGCCGAACTGCGAGTTTGCACGCGATTCTTTCCACAAATAATCGGCTTGCTTAAAAATGGCGTCGCCGGTGATTGCCAGCGGATTGAATCCGCGCGATCTGAGGTTGATAATGGCGGCTTCCAAGTTGCCGGCCTTTTCTTCAGTCCAGTCGCTGATAAAAAGTCCGCGGGTCGAGCCGACGTAAATACCATATGTGTTGACAAACCACTGCAGCGCTTCCCCGGCGTCCGCCGGTAGAACGCTTTTTGCCGAAGCTGCAGACCCGTGATGTCCCTGGTTCAATTGCCCTCTATCAGAACATGTGCCGCCGTTTCCATCCGAAATACGGTGAGACAGCCAAGGCCATGCCCATTAAGCCTCGACATGATTCTACTTGAAAACCAGGTATTTGTGTTATCTCTTGGGTACATTTACATTGCCAACTTGACATTTCTGTTAGGGTAGACCCGGTAGTACAATTGCGTAGTATTTTTACTGCAGTATATTTTTAAGTGCTGCCCACGGTCCAAGTACCGTTTACCAAAGAAGGAGAGGACTTCATGAACAAGGCGTTCAGTGTCGCTATTGCTGTGTCCGCCATCGCCGTTACCGCCCTCCCGGCTTTCAGCCAAGCTTGCGGAGACGAAGGACGCTATTTCCACATTGCTCCGCCCACTTACTCGGTCGCACCCCATAGACGGCAATCAATCCACCGCATGGCGAAGGCCCTGCGTTGGTACCGTGAGCACAATGGCGACAAGCCCCTGTGCGAAAATGGTAAACCGGTCGGCTAACTAGCGGGCGGCAATCGTCGACGGAAGCAGCGGGTTAGCCCGCTACCAACGTTTACGACCTGCCGCAGAATTTATCAGACGCATATATACCGCGTCCTCTCATCAATGAATTAAAGCGCCCGGCAATCCGGGCGCTTTTTGTTGCGTTTGAGAACCGCGGCTAGATCCTGTAGGGGCGAGGCATGCCTCGCCCCTACACTAATACGCTCGCGAATACGCAGCACCATGAGACGAAGGCGGATCTACACACGGATTCGACACCAATCCGTTGCGCCCTAACCGTTGGGCAGGCACACTGTAATCGTCCGCCGCCCATCCTGCAGTCGCACCAGGATCCACACCCGTATTGATCACTCGTCCTTGCGCAGAATCATAGTAATCAACCGCCTTGCGTCCGGTTGCGATCGGATAGCCGCTGGCTGTTTGTCCATAGTCTAGTTGGCGGCCTGGAATTGACATTGTCGGCGAGATGGAAGATCCGGCTGCCTCTTCCTGCACACCACCAGCCGCTGCAACCGGGGGTGGCGGAGCCGGAATGCGCTGATTTCCGCATTCAACACTTTGCGCCGGCATTTCCGCGACACCCGAGCTCGCCTCCCGAGTCGATTCTGCAGCCGCCGCCTGTTTGGTCGAGCCGCTGCTGAGATGCCCGCTGAGAGCCATTACCGACATGCCGGCAGCAAAAGAGGCACCAATAATGATGGCGTTTTTGAACGCCGCTCGTGAAAGTCGGGGACGCATGAGGATGCCTGGGACGGAGTTTTACTAGCGTGCTACGAAGCGGTTCGCGCGTCAAGCGTAATAACCACACTGATCCGGGAAGGATAACCACGGGCTACTGTTGGTCAGTGTTCTCGTTTGACTGTGCAACCGGGCATGGATTTGCGAAGTCTTTCGATTTGAACAGCAGAAACCTCTGGGCAAATCAGTGTCAGCCTGTCCAACTTCATTGTCTTCAATCGATCGACACCAATATCGGTGGCGCTGTCGCTGATGATGGAAAGCTCCTTGAGCGATTGCAGCCGAACAAGGTGGGCAATACACTCATCGTTGAGTGAACCGTCGCGCCCACCGCTGCCCTGGATCAAAAGCCGACTTAGTCGCTTGATCGCGTGCAGTCCATCAATTCCAGCAGGTGTCAAATCATTATTGCAATCAATTTTAAGCGTTTGCAGACGACTGAATCGCGCCAGATCGTGAATTGTTTGATCGCTTCCATTGGAGATCGTCAGTTCTTCGAGTTTATCGGGCTTGATGTAGGCAAGTCCTCGTCCCCGCACTATAGAGCCCCACATTCGAAGTGCGTGCAAAGACAGGCTACGCAAGTGCGTTAATCCTTTATCCGTAACGTCCGTGTCGGCCAAGCTGAGTTCATACAGCGGTGTTTCGGCATTTTCAAACGCCGACAAATCGCTATCATGAATATGCGTATAGCCTAACTCAAGAGTTTCCAGCGACGGCAGTTGCAGCAACGCCGGCAAATTCTTCGCGTCGAACTGAGCACCCTCGAAATCAAGTCCTTCCAGTCGCTCAAAGCCGGACGAAAAACAGCTGCCCGTGACGGGTGTATACTCCAAATGCAGCCGGGAGATTCCGGTATTCCGAAGCTTGGCGATGCCAGCGTCAGTGATGTGATCACCGCAAAATTGCAGTCCCCACAGCCCGGACAATTTGGACAAATAGTCCAGCGACTGATCAGAAATTGGATTGTTGTCCAGAAAGATTGAGTCGACTGGGATATGTTTTGCTGAAATTTGATCGCAGATGTATCTCACATCGCTATCCGTTATTTCGCTCTTACGCAAATCGAGCGTCCTTTTTATAATCCTGGTCAGAAGCATCGCGTTGAGATAACGCTCGCGATTGGCGCTGGTTGTCTCCGCCGTTTTGGCTTTATCGGTGCTCGACGCCGGCACCGCGGCCGGTGGCACAGATGTTTCTACGTGCCGCTGGTTCAACACCGTCAACAGGCAAACAACTATAATCAGCCACGGAGCCAACATAATTTTCCACAGATTGATTTTCGCTTGCAGAGGTAAATCCGCCGGAAACACACCTTTATCTGTGCTCATAACCGACTTGGCGCCGCCCTGCAATGCTTGCTTGAGCTCGGCTGCCGTTTGAAAGCGATTGTCTCTGTCCACGCTCAGCGCGCGCTGCACGGCCTGCTCAATATGCGCCGGCACGCGCACGCCCACCTCGCTCAAGGATGGAATATCGCCCTGAACATGTTTGTGCATGATCTCGTACAAGCTCGGCGCCGAAACCGGCGGCTTGCCGGACAGCACTTCAAACATCACGCAACCCAATGAGTAAATATCCGTCCTGGCATCCGTCGGATGGCCAAGGCATTGTTCCGGACTCATGTATGTGGGTGTGCCGATGGTCGTTCCGCTACGCGTCAACCGCTCTGCGCTGTCGCTCTCCTGGCTAACATGCGCCAGTCCAAAGTCCATTATTTTTACGAGCGCCACGCCGCTTGCGGTTTCAACAAGACGTATATTGTCCGGCTTCAAATCGCGATGAACAATGTTCTTTTCGTGAGCGCACTGCAGTCCATCACACAACTGCTCGAAAATAGGCAGTGCTCGATCGAGTGGAAGAGATTTTTCAGCCTGGAGAAGCTTATCCAGGTTGATGCCGTCAATGTATTCGAAGACGAGAAACGGCTGTCCGCCGGACAGAATACCGAAATCATAAACAGTCATTATATTCGGGTGGTTCAGCTTACTAACCGCTTCAGCTTCTCGTCTAAAACGTTCCATGCGCTCGGGAAAAGCAATGAGATGCTCGTGAAGCATTTTGATCGCTACGAATCTGTCGAGCGAAAGCTGCCGCGCTTTGAACACAACTCCCCATCCGCCGCTACCAAGCAAAGATACAATCGCGTACTGCTTACCGACGGCGTCTTCGCCAAAGGGGTTTTGGGGAATCACCATCAGCGATGATTGGTCGACCGGACAGCGGTCAGCGCCCGTTGCTCCATCCAAGATCAAAGAACAGGTCTGACAAACACGCGCGCCCGCGAATTCGCGTGGCAATGCGTCTTTTGCTTTGATTTCCGTGCGCTGTTGTTCCATGCATCCAGCCGGCGACAGGAGTTTGGCTGCCTTTCGAATTATGCCCGGCTCTGCGCATTAAGGTGCTCGCTCACCAATCGAGACATTCGGCTTTGCCGAACCTGCCCCCTACATAATCAGACAGACCAAGCAGCTCTGCGCGCAGTTGGCGTCTTCCTTTTGCGCCGCGCCAGGGAAGAACCAGCACGTGGCGGAACAAGTGCATGCCAATCGATAACAGGGGCAAAACTGCCTGCGCCTTGCTCAGGTGCGAGCCGAAGAACAAGAGCCGATTGCGCGTGTAGTAATATCGCCGCCAAGTCTGGCGGTCGCCCTCGGTGGACGCGCCGCCGGCATGCTCGACACGAGCAGCGGGAACCAGCAAGCACTGCCAGCCCGCCCGGCGCAAACGAAGGCAGAGGTCGGTATCCTCGAAATAGAGGAAGTATTGCTCGTCAAACCCCCGCACCGACTGGAATTTTTGGCTATTAACCAGCAGGTTGCAGCCGGAAAGCCATTCGCATGGAAGCGTGTCGGCGCCGGGCTCAGCGCGCTTGCGCTCGTACGTCTTGCCGCGCCTAAAGTCTATTTCGCCCCCGCCATTCGGCACATAGCCGTCCCCGGACGGCGTATAAACGACAGCGCCCAGCGCCGCCGCCTCTGCATGTTTGCCCGCACTGGACATGAGCACTGAAAGGGTATCCGGCTCAACCCAGGCGTCATTATTTAAAAACCACACCCACTCTGCCCCGCGCCCGATACTTTCCTGGGCTCCGGCATTGCAGCCACCAGCGAATCCGAGATTGTCCGTCATTCTTTTGTAACTGAATTCCGGAAATTCCGCGGCCAGTGCGTCTCCCGAACGATCGGGCGAGCCATTATCGATAAGAAGCACGTTGAAATTGCCATATTTCAGGGCACGTAGGGATTGGAGACAAGCACGAGTATGGTCCGGACCCTGGTAGTGCAATACCACGATCCAGACAAGCGGCTCTGAAAGCTGCTCTGGATGCTGTTCTACGGGCGGGGACCCCACTTAATCACTCCTGGGACCTGTCACTGACACTAGTTAGCTTGATAATATAAATCGTCGAAGGCTGGAGAAGGCGCATGGCAGAATCTGAATTATCTGACATTCACAACGTCCCAAACAGTGAAAGCGGCGCCACCGCCCAGCCCCAGCCGTCCCCAGAGGACGAAAGTTTTCCTCCGAGACGCGGCGGATTTCGCAATGTTTTCTCAGCCCTCAAGTACGTCAATGACGCTTCGGCGACTGAGTCGGTAAAACAGCGCATTTCGGACTACGTCACCATTGGACTGGTGGTAATGTGCATTTTCAGCCTGGTGGCCGCCGTGGCGCTGCCTGGCGTGTCCTTTGGATTGAAATTACTGCCGCTGGTGTTCACCATCGGGGCGGTTGTCTTCTATATCATTAACCGCTTGGGCATTATCGTCAGCTTGAATTCCAGGCAAGCACTGATCGTCTGGCAAATACTGATTGCTGCATTCTGGCTCGGAGTCACATCAGCCATGTTCGTGATGATGTCTTGCTTCTACTTCTTCGGCGTCAGAACGCAGATGTAGGTGTATAAGACAACCTAATTTCGACCATTGCGATATTCGCAATTTTTGGAAGCCATTTTTTTGCGATATGCGCAAAATTGCGAATATCGCAATTTTTTGGCATCCTTTCCTTGCGATTTTCGCAATGCCTCTGCTGGATGCGCGCAAGTTCTGCTGAAAAACCGAACCGGCTTCGGGTATTTATTCGTCCCCGGGCTTTTCGGCGGCGACGAATTCTTCTTCCTCTTCGACTTCGCCGTATTCGCGCTCTTCTTCACTGAGCCCGACATAGCTGATCACGATATGACGATCTTCGCCTTGCCCGCGGCTGTCCGACGACAGCTCCGGAAAATGCTCTTGCAGATATTTATGCACGACACGGCGCTCGAAAGCCGACATCGGCTGCAGCTCAAAATCTTCAGTCTCTCCGTTGAGCACGGCCACCGCGCCTTCTTTCGCCTGATCGACGATTTGCTCACGCCGGCGCTGGCGATAATTCAAAACATCGAGCATAAAGTGCGGCTGCTCGATTTTGTTGGGACCACGGCACATCTGGCGCAGAAGAAACTGCAGCGCCTCGAGCGTCTGCCCCTTGCGTCCGATCAGCAGTTTGGCATCGGAGGCCTTGCAGTCGATGCGCAAGCAAGTTGTGGATTCATCGATATTTTCCTCGGACACCTGGGCGTCAATGTCGAGTATGGCCAGCATTTTTTCAAGATAGTTTTTGGCGCTTTCTTCAGTTGATATCGTCATGCTTCTTTCTTCTTCTGGGCTTTTTTCTTCTTGGGTACCGAAATCTTTTGTCCGGGCTCGCTGCCATTGCCCGAGTTCTCTGGTGATATATTGCCACCATTTTCGGCTTGATTACCACCCCCTGAAGGATCAGGTGCAGATCCGTTGCTTGGCATCTTATATATCAGCCACGTTTGTAGAACTTGGAAGACGTTTGAAACGACAAGATAGATGTAAACACCGGCAGGCATGGCGATAAAGAAGAACATCACCGTCATGGCGATCGGCATCGTCTGCTGCGTCTGCTTTTGAATGGCAGCCTGCTCGGGATCCATGTTGGCTGTAGGCTGCGCCATCATCATTGATGAAAGATACATCGTGGCCGCGAATGCGATCAGCATGCCAAGCACGTCCCAGTTTTGCGGCTTCAAAAGTTCTGCGCCGCGCGCAATCTTGCCCAGGCTGGTGACGAAATAAAAGGATTCGTCCTTCGCTACTCCCGGAATGGTAGCTGCAACCATGACCTCACCGGGTTTCGGGAAAACAGCATGACCATTGGCATCGATGGTGGCAGCATTGTTGTCTTTGACTATGTGCCAGACGACTGGAATATTTTCTGATGAATTGCCACTGATGGCATGGACTTCGAATTTGACGTTTTTGCTGCCGGCCGTCACCGTCGACGGTCCTGGCGAAACAACGACGGTTATCGGCTTGCCGTTGACCATCACCGTCCGTTTATCTGCGCTGTCCGCGGTCTTCGTGCGGAAGGCATCGCCGCCGCTGCTGAAGACATTGCCCAAGGGCAACCCGCCTTGCTGTTCGGCCTTCGCCTCAACTTTTATCGGCACATCAATGGGCGCGGCATCAGCTCCACCATTGGGGAATCCCGCTTCGACGGTGACATCACCGGCTGTGGGGAAGAATGCCATGCCGTTGTCTGTTTCAATGGTGGCACCATTGGGATCGTGCTGAATCTTCCACGTCGGTTTGAAATCAGCGGGAGGATCGCCGGAAACAGCAATCGTATGGAAATCGATCGTGTTCGGTTCGTTAGTTTGCTGTCCGCTGGCGTTGCGACCCCAGACCAATGATTGGTCGCCTGGTTGCACAGCGAATTTCGCTCGCTTGCCGTCTACCGAAATAAATGGGGACGTCGCACTCGATGTTGGTGACTGCGTGATTTTGACGTTGGCAGCATCAGCCGGTTTGGCCAGCTGCACTTTCACCGGGATGTCTTTGTCCGCGAACGGTGGTCCATAGAAGGTCGCGTACAATGCGATCAAGATCGGCAATTGCACGAGCGTAGGCAAACAACCACCAAGAGGATTGAACTTGTTCTCGAGGTAGAACTCCTTCATTTTTTTGGCCAGCTCTTCCGGCTGGTCTTTGTACTTTGCCTGCAGCTCTTTCATCATCGGCTGCAACTTGGCCATGCGCTGCATCGACTTAGTCGAGCTCGCCACGAGAGGCCACACAATAATTCGAATCGCCAAGGTGAGAATGACAATCGACCAACCGTAGCTATGCATCGCCTTGGCGAGCACTTGCATGATCGGGATCATCACACTGTATGTAAGGTCGAAGTTCACTGCTTCTCCGGCACTAAATCAACGCCGCCCGCATGCAACGGGTGGCAGCGCAGCAGCCTCCCGAGCGCGAGGCATGCGCCCGCCAATACTCCATGGCGTTCGATGGAAACGTATGCATAATCTGAACAGCTTGGCCAAAAACGGCAACACGGCGCGCGGTATATACGCGTCGCCTGAAAAAGTTTAATTGCATTCAATGCAAGCCGTTTAACCATCAACTTGTATTTTCGGTGAATTCGGAATTTTACGTCCGTACTTCTTGGACGCCTCTACCAGGCATTGTTCGACGGACTGAAGGATTTGCTCAAACGGCGCGTCGATCGCCTCATTGCGAATTTGCCAAACCAGAGCATACCAGTGCGTTAAGCTCATCTTGGCATTCCCCTCGGATTTCATAACCTTCTCCCGCAGAAGCCTGTAAGCCTCGCGTACACGACGTTTTGCGCGGTTGCGCTTGACTGCCCTGGCGTGTACTTTCTTGCCGATGACAAACCCGACAAGAGGGGGCTGCGGTGCGCTTCGTGGCTGACGTTCCAGGACATGGAGGGAAACTGGGGGATAAGAAACGCTTTTCTTGCCTGCGTAGACTCTTTGGAAAAGCGCATCCCTGGATAGACGCTCAGCACGGGGAAGCATTACTGCATCGCCAGCTTGTACCGTCCTTTGGCGCGGCGCGATTTGATGACTTTGCGACCGGATTTGGTGGCCATCCGCTTCAGGAAGCCACTGCTCTTTCTTGCTTTGCGGATGGCACCGCGTAGTGTACGTTTCATAGCCCAATAACTCCGTGGAAAACGATCGTGAGAGCTCGGCGCAAACGCGGCCGTACTTCAGAAAAATTCTACTCTCAACAGATAAGGGCTTATGCTATCATCTCCCCCAGATTGATCGCTGCTCTTGTACTCCAAGAGCGCGTTAAAAATTTACGATAAACACAGCGCCAGGGGCGGGTCTTGCACGTATCTTAGCTACGTGCAATCAGTTTTCCGTCACGTTGGGGCTTTATTTTTTCTTCACGCGTGCGAGAAACCACAAAAAATATGACAGTGGACGAGAAGAACCGTAGGACTGATGCTGCGCTGGTCTTTAGCGACGGGATCGGACTGACAGAGCCGTATGAAGGGGACGTCGTTCTTTGCGAAGAACGTCCCATCGATGAGGTATGGGAGGAAGCCCGCAGCTACCTTAAGAAACGGCTGAAAACGCCGACCTACGAGTCCTGGGTACGTCCGATGAAGCTGAAAAGTCTCACACCGACTGAAGCCGTGGTCGCCGTCGTCAATGACTTCGCTAAAGACCGGCTTACAGGGCTGCATTTCGAAGAGATTCGCAAGAGTGTCTGTCTGGCCAGCGGCTACGATCTCACCTTAAAAATCGTCGTAGACGAGTCGATTCAGAGCACGCCGACTGACTACGTCCCTTCGATTGGGGCTATTGCAGTCGGGCAGCAATCGCCCAATTCCGAGTCTGCCACCACATCCGGTGCGCAGGGAAGCGCCGGCCGGAGCGCAGGCAGCTCATCCGCGTCTTTCGACACCATCGTCCGCGCCCAAGCCAGCAATCTCAACCCTAAACATACGATCGACACGTTCGTCGTCGGCTCGCACAATCGCTTCTGCTATTCCGCAGCCACCGCCGTCGCCGAGCGCCCCGGTCAGACGTACAATCCGCTGTTCATTTATGGGGGCGTTGGTCTGGGTAAAACGCACATCATGCACGCGATCGGACATCAGGTGATGAAAACCAATCCGCGCATGACCGTCCGCTACATCACGTGCGAGAGATTCACCAACGATCTGATCAATTCCATCCGCGAAAACAAGATGATCGAATTCCGCAAGCGCTACCGCCAGGTGGACGTGCTTTTGGTTGACGACATTCATTTCATCGAAGGGAAAGAGTCGACGCAGGAGGAGTTTTTCCACACCTTTAACGCCTTGCGTGAGTCCGGACGTCAAATCGTCCTGTCCAGCGACCGCCCGCCGAAAGAGATTCCGAAACTGGAAGAGCGTTTGCGCAGCCGTTTCGAGTGGGGGCTGATTGCCGACATGCAGCCGCCGGATTTCGAGACCAGGCTGGCTATTCTGCGCAGCAAGTGCGAGTCGGAGCGTATCCAGGTGGAAGATTCCGTTCTGCAATACATCGCCACGCAGGTCACTAGCAACATCCGCGAATTGGAAGGGGCACTTTGCCGCGCGCAGGCTTATGGAAATTTAAGCGGCTCACCTTTGAACCTTCAGACGGCCGCGAGCGTATTACAAGTAGGCAGCCCTGTATCCAGCAAGACCACTCTTACAGTGGAGAACATAATCGGTGCGGTAGCAGAACACTATAAAGTAGATACATCCGATCTTCGGTCGCAAAAGCGGTCGCAGGATCTTGCTTCGCCGCGGCACATAGCCATGTACCTGGTGCACGATCACTTAAAGATCAGTCATTCAAGAATTGGCGAGTACTTCGGCGGACGCAAGCATTCATCGGTCATATATGCGATCGATAAGGTAAAGCTAGAGCTCGTCGAAAACGTCGCGCTGTCACACTCGATTGCGCAAATTCGGCGCCGGCTCAGCGATTGAGATGTCGTCGAAAAAGCGTAGATAACTCGTCGGTTAGTAGTCGGCAATCAGTACAAACGCGAAATACCGCAAGAAGACAAGGTTCCGACATTGTGCAATTCGACTACCGATTTTCTACATGCGTTTTCCGCGGTGGATTGCCTTCCAGGGATTATCTACAGAAAACCGGTCGCTATGCTACTTCTAATTATTTCAATTAACCGAACTGAAAGCAGCAAACATTGAGGGAAGCGCATCGGGTTGGATTGGACGAATCGCATTGCAAAAGGGTCGCAATGAGGGTAACCTTTAAGACTGGGCAAGAGCGTTTCGCTCGTACAGGGCGCCCATTTGGTAGCGGCGAGCTCCCTTTTGGTACCGGCGGGCTTTAGCCCGCATGACGTGAGGATTGAATTATGCATTTTGCCATTCAAAAAGAAGTTCTGGTAAAAGCGCTCAGAGACGTCAGCAATGCAATCGCTACACGAGTGGTGCAGCCCGTTTTGAGCAACGTGCTCGTCGAGAGCGTGGATGAGACAACTCTGCGTTTTGTCGGGACTGATCTTGATCTAACTATCCAAACAACTTGCCCGGCTGTTGTATACAAAGCCGGGTCCGTCACCTTGCCGGGCAAGAAATTGTTGGAGATTGTCTCCAAGCTGCCCAGCGACCTGGTGTCCTTCCAAATCGACCAGCAGACGTCAGCGACTACCGTCACTTGCCGCCGTTCCAAATTCAACCTCAGCGGCTTGCCGTCGGCCGACTATCCCAAGCTGCCGGATGTAAGCTCAGCCAAAGGCTTCTGGATGCCTGCCGATGTGCTTCGCCGTTCGATCATTCAGACAGCGTTTGCTGCAGCCAGTTATGACTCCAGCAGCATCCTGGGCGGTGTTTATCTGCTCGTCCACAGCGGCAAATTTGAAGCTACCGCCACCGACGGCAGCCGCCTTGCTCACCGCAGCGATGTGCTGACCGTCACGGCACCGGCCAAGCGCAAGAAAGAAGGCGATGCCGAGACAGAGGTAGAGACGGAAGCCGAAGCAAAGTCGGCCACCGCCACTCTAGAAAAACCGCAAGACCTCAAAGCAATTGTGCCGGCACGGGCTTGCACCGAGTTGCTGAAGTTGCTGGATGCCAAAGAAATCGGCACCAGCATTCGCGTCGCCATGGCTGACGGACAAATCGTTTTCGAAAACGACACGCACTTCCTCTGCACCCGCTTGATCAACGGCGAATATCCGAAATATCACGAGCTATTCCCGACAGAATTCACCTACCTGGCGCAATTCTCCCGCGAAGATGCCCAGTCGGCTATCGACCGTGTCGCCGTCATGTCCGACGACCGCACCAACTTGGTCAAGTTCCATTTTGAAGGCGAGACAGTTCAAGTCACTGCCAACACTCCGGACGTGGGCGGCGCTCAAGAAGAGCTCTCCACGAAATTCGAAGGGCAAGTCCTCGATATCGCCGTCAACGTGCGCTACGTCCAAGACGTCCTGCAAAAGTTGGGCGGTGTGGAAGTTCGCCTCGAGATGACCGGCCCCCTCAAGCCGCTCATCTTCAAGTCTGAAGGCGACGACAACTACAAGTACCTGCTCATGCCGGTGCAAGCGAAGTAGCAAAAACTAGCCAGCAAAAACTTCGTAGCGGCGGGCGAGAGCCCGCCGTTTATTTGTTCCGATTCTCCAAATCCGCGATCGTTGCT
>DATNQY010000136.1:0-18775 GCA_036703785.1 Candidatus Obscuribacterales bacterium | reverse complement strand
CGTATCGAGGAGTCCACAAACGCATGAAGGCGATGGTGTTGGCCGCCGGCGTCGGATCGCGCTTAGAGCCGCTGACGAATCAAGTTCCTAAACCGATGGTGCCGATTGGCAATCGTCCGGTTATGCAGCATATCGTGGCGTTGCTCAAGCAACACGGTATTACTGAGATAGCATCCAACCTGCATTACTTGCCGGATCAAATCAAAGAATATTTCGGCGATGGATCAAAATTCGGCGTCCATTGGCGCGGACATCTGGAAGAAGAGCTCAGTGGAGATGCAGGCGGTGTGCGCGTTTGCAGAGAATTTTTGAGCGACGGCACCTTCATCGTACTGATGGGAGATTTGCTCACTGATTGCGATCTCTCGGCAGTAATCGCCAAGCATAAAGAAAAGAAGTCCCTGGCAAGCATAGCCATTAAGCAGGTAGAAGACGTCAGTCATTTTGGCGTCGTGGTCACCAATCAAGGCGGGTTTATCGTCGGATTTCAGGAAAAGCCGAAGCCCGAAGAAGCGCTCTCCAACTACGCTTCCACCGGCATCTACGTGCTCGAGCCGGAAGTGTTTCAACATATTCCCGACACGGGGGCTTATGGATTCGGCCGCCAACTCTTTCCGACCCTTGTCCAAAAAGGGCTTCCGGTGTTGGGTGTGCCTATCGATCAGTATTACTGGTCGGATGTGGGCACCATTAACCAATATCGTCTATCGAATTTCGACGCCCTGGCCGGGCGCGTGAAGATTGGCTTGCCGGGCGCCAAGAAGCCCTTCGGCTATGCCGATGAATCAGCGGCGATCGCACAAGATGTGCGCATCGAAGGAAAGCTTTTAATTGGCAAAAACAGCAAAATCGAGAGGGGCGTGCGCATCAAAGGACACGTTTTGATCGGCGACAATTGCTTGATTGGCCCCAACACTGAGCTCGAAAACACCATTGTCTGGTCCGATTCAACCATCGGGCGGGAAGCGATCTTGCGCAATTGCGTGGTCGGTTCGCACTGCACCGTCGGTGATGGCGCCCAACAAAATGAAATAGCCTCCGTTCCCTTGTCCCCCCAATTGCTGTAAAGCAATTGCACGTCAAGGAAATGGAGGCTAAATTGGAGGCGACCCCCGCCCCTCCTTAAATCTATGCGCATTCCTCCTGGTCTTGAGCTGCTTTCCAGATTTCCATCCACAACCAGATATGGAATGGATTCAAATCCTGGTCTGTATTTTCTAGAGGCTCAAGCAGCATCAACCATGTATGAGGATTCGGAAAGCGTTTAGCTAAGTCATAGCAATCCGCCATCCACAAAACTGGCTGTTCTTTTTTGTGTTTTGTCAGCGTAGCCATGGGACTTTCCTCTCAGAAACACCAGGTTTCCCTGGTACTGACTTTTTACCCACTGACAACTGACCTAAACCGACAAAATTTGGTCGCTACTTTACAAATCTCGGCGTGGTGCGGCTTTCCGGACACGATTTGTACTTAACTTCCGAAAATTATCCGGGCGGCCAACCGAGCGCACGGCCACCTAAGACATGAATATGCAGATGGTCGACTGTCTGCCCGCCGTCGGTGCCGGTGTTAACTACGACTCGAAAACCGTTTTCCAGTCCTTCATTATTTGCAATATCTCTGGCTACTTGAAACAAGCGACCAAGCGCGTCGGCATCTTCGAATTCGGCGATGTTGCGTACATGCTGTTTCGGAACAATCAGCACGTGCGTCGGAGCTTGGGGATTGATATCGCGAATGACCACGTAATCATTGCTCTCTTTTACAAGTTTGCTGGGAATCTGTTTATCAACGACTTTGCAGAAAATGCAATTCGAATCTTTTTGTGGAGCCACAGGCCCTCCTGAGCTGAATAACGGCGGCATGTCATGCAATATTGCCGCTTACCTGATGGGAAGTCCGGAAACAGGTTTAGTTTATGCTACTTTGTGGATTGGCCCAGATGTCTCCTTTTATTAGGGGTCTGATTTTTACCTGGCCATCATTGAAGGAAAAGTGAGCATGACTCTCGATACGAATCTTCTGCCGAAGATATTACACATGCAGAAGACCCTGTTTTCTTCGTTGCGTCTCAAGGACGTACTGGACAATGCAGTTTCGCAGCTGTCGCAGGTTGCCGGGGGCGCCAAAGTGGCCATTTTCCTCTCGGACAACGACAGCCTTTCCTTAAAGTTGATGTCATTGGGTGGGTACCAGGCAGCCACCGCTGAAAACTTGCGTGTGGTGCCGTTTACTGCCGAATCTCTGCTGAAATCCGTAGTGCAGCGCCGGCAACCGGCGCTGGCGCGTAACGCCCAGGAAGCCCCTGATTTGAGCGCGGCAGTGATGCAGCGCGAGCAGAGCCAGGGGCAAATCGGACTGCCGCTCATCGCCAGCAACCTGCTGGTTGGAGCGGTGCTCCTCGATGTTAATGACCCGCAGCTGCTGCAAATGGTGGACGTTCTAAAAGATGTCGCTGACCTGGTTGCACTGGCTGTAGGCAACTCCATTTTGTTTGGCCGCAGTGAATACGAGCGCGAACGTCTAGGAACGCTCTATAAGACCTCTGTGGCACTTTCGGGAAGCTCGTTGAAGACGGCGGAGGTGCTGCAAATTACCGCCGATACCGCGCTTATTCTGGGCAATACGCCGCATTGCGCTGTTCTGGTGTTCGACCAGCAGCAGCAGCGTTTTCATGTGGCCGCCTTTAAGGGCTTGGACGGCAACAGCCTCAACGAATTCAACTTGGGGGTGACCTCGACGATTGCCGGCAATGCCATCGTCTCCGGACGCAGCGAGTACGTGCCCGACGCCGACCGCTACCAGCATCAGCTGCCGCGGGCCAGCACCGGCGCCAATTTCGGCTCTGTGCTGGCGGTTCCTTTGAGCCATGAGACTGAGCCGCTAGGTGTAGTCTGCCTGTTTTCTACCGAACAACGCGGCTTCCATCGCGAGCAGCTCGAGCTTTTGGAATCATTGGCTCAACAATCTTCCAACGCTTTGCACGTGGCGCTCACGCATGAGTCAGCTACCGCGCAGTCGATTCAGGATGCCCATACCGAGCTTTATAACCGCTGGCACTTTGAAGATGCCCTGCAGAAAGAAATTGAGCGCTCGCAGCGCCACAAGCGCGAGATGGCGGTCGTGCTTGTGGATATCGACCATTTATCGCGGGTTAACGACTTGCTCGGGCACGAGAAAGGCGATCAGGTGATCAAACACGTGGCCAAGGTCCTCAAAGCCAGCCTGCGTGATATCGACGTGCCCTGCCGTTACGGCGCCGAGGAATTCGCTTTGATTCTGCCGGAAACCAGCAGCCAGGCGGCCTACGACGTGGCTGAGCGCTTGCGCCAAACTATGCGCAACGAAACGGTTCCCGGCATCGGTATGGTTACGGTTTCCCTTGGGTTGGCCGCATTTCCGGCCAATGCCGAGAATGGGTCGGACTTAATGCGCGTTGTCGAAGAAGCGTTGGATGTAGCGAAATTTGAAGGAAGAGATCGCGTAAAAGTATGCGGCTCAGGAGCACCGGTAGTCACCGGTCGCATACCCTGGGAAGAGCTCGTGCGCCAGGCGAAGCTGGCTGTGGTAAGCGAGCGCCAGTCGCGGCTCAACAACAGGCTCAACCCGCCATCGGAAAGCGGATACGCTCCCTGGATGCGCGCGACGCCTGGTTGGGGCGCCAGAAAGAAGGACTAGGGTTTCCTACCCCAAAATTCGTTCGGGCGATCATTAAGAAAAAACGCAACCCGGGGCGGGTTGTTCATTTCGGCCGCTAATCTATCTCTCTGTAGAGCGTCTGTCGTATTTACGGATCTTGGATCGTGAGTGCGCGACTCTCATTGGCTGGTGAATCCGTATGGACGGCAGCCATGCTGTCCGTACAAATAGGAGGTTAGACCATTGGCTACTGCTACGAAATTGAACTTGAAACCTTTGGCCGATCGGGTTGTTGTCAAAAAGCTTGAAGCTGAAGAGAAGACTGCCGGTGGCATTGTGCTTCCCGATACCGCGAAAGAAAAGCCTCAACAAGGCGAAGTGCTCGCGGTTGGTCCTGGCAAGCTCGATGAAAAAGGCACCCGTCATCCAATGGAACTCAAGGTTGGCGACAAAGTTCTTTTCGCCAAATACTCGGGCACCGAAGTAAAAATCGAAGGCGTCGAGTACCTGATTCTTGAAGAAAAAAGCATTCTGGCAATTCTCGCCTAAGAACTAAAACCCCGTAGGGCGGCCCAACGCGCCGCCCATTCCCAAAAATCTAAAAGAGGAATTGAACACATGGCAAAGCAAATCGTTTACGAGGAACAGGCTCGCCGCGCTCTGGAGCGTGGTGTTGACGCTGTTGCCAACACCGTAAAGATCACGCTCGGTCCTGCCGGACGCAACGTCGTACTCGAAAAGAAATTCGGCGCTCCGCAAATTATCAATGACGGCGTCACCATCGCCAAAGATATCGAATTGGAAGATCGTCTGGAAAACGCCGGCGCTCAACTGGTTCGCGAAGTTTGCTCGAAGACCAATGATCTGGCCGGCGATGGCACCACCACCGCTGCTGTTCTGGCGCAAGCGATGATCAAAGAAGGTCTGCGCAACGTCGCCGCCGGAGCCAATCCGATGGTGCTGCGCCGCGGCATCAACAAAGCTACCGAAGCTGCGGTCAACGAAATCAAGCGCATCTCCAAGCCGGTTGAGAATAAGAAAGCGATCACTCAAGTTGCCACCATCTCGGCCGGCAACGATGAGACCATCGGCGGCTTGATTGCCGATGCGATGGAGAAAGTGGGCAAGGACGGCGTCATCACCGTCGAAGAGTCCAAGTCGCTGAGCACCGAATTGGAAGTCGTGGAAGGAATGCAGTTCGACAAGGGCTACATCTCCGCCTACTTCATCACCGATCCTGAGCGCATGGAAGCCGTCCTCGACGAGCCGGTAGTTTTGATCGTCGATAAGAAGATCAACCTGCTTGCCGATCTCGTTCCTGTGCTCGAGAAAGTTGCTCGCGCCGGCCGTCCGCTGCTTCTGATTGCCGAAGATGTGGAAGGCGAAGCGCTGGCTACGCTTGTGGTCAACCACTTGCGCAAAGTGCTGCCCTGCTGCGCCGTCAAAGCCCCGGGCTTCGGCGATCGCAGAAAAGCCATGATGGAAGACATTGCCATCCTCACAGGCGGCAAAGTCGTTTCCGAAGAAACAGGCATCAAGCTCGAGAACACCAGCCTCGACATGCTCGGCAAGGCGCGTCAAGTCCGTGTTAACAAGGACAAGACCACCATCGTCGCCGGCAATGACACCAAAGATCCTGTGGCGAAGCGCGTTGGCATGATCAAGCGCCAGATCGAAGAAACCGATTCCGAGTTCGACAAAGAGAAGCTGCAAGAGCGTCTGGCCAAACTGGCCGGCGGCGTGGCCGTAATCAAAGTCGGCGGCGCTACCGAAACCGAACTCAAAGATCGCAAATTGCGCATGGAAGACGCCCTCAACGCCACTCGCGCTGCAGTGGAAGAAGGCTTCGTTCCGGGCGGCGGCACCTGCTTGCTGCACATCAGCAAGACCTTGGCCAAGAAAGCGGCCGAGTGCTCCGGTGACGAGAAGACCGGTTTCGAAATCGTCGTGAAGGCGTTCGAATCTCCGGTTCGCCAGATTGCCGACAACGCCGGACTCTCCGGTGAAGTCGTCGTCGAGCGCGTCAAAGAACATAAAGAAGGAACCGGCTTCAACGCCATTACCTTCGAATATGTCGATATGTCGGCCGCCGGCATTATCGACCCGGCCAAAGTCGAGCGCTGCGCTGTTCAAAACGCAGCTTCGATCGCCGCGATGTTCCTGACCACCGAAGCGCTGGTTGTGGATCTTCCCGAAGAGAAGAAAGCCGGCGGCATGCCCGCAGGCGCCGGAATGGGCGAGTTCTAAGAACAGCTCGTTCTAAACGATCGATCGAGAGGCGGCAGCGATGCCGCCTCTTTTTTCTATCTCCGGGATCGCAAGCTTCCGTCCTGCCTTTGGGGCAGCCCGATCATACAATGCGAACGGTGAGTTACTCGTCGTCAATGTCAGCGTCGACTATGAGGTCTGAACATTCAGCGTCGGACTCGCTCTTGCTAATGGGAGTGGCACTTCCGATCAGGACGCTGTCGAGCGTGACGTTGCCTGTAATTGCCACCACCGAATTTTGGCCGCCGATTATCATGGCCGTACCGGGGAGCGATGTCGAGTTGAGCGTCACTGTCGCCGTCGAGCCAATCAGAACTTCGCCCTTGGTATTCGGAGAACTGCCCAAACTGACGACGGCGAGTTGGCTGGCATCAATCTGATTGGAGAAAGGATGCGGTCTGTGGGAAATCAGTTGACTGATGGTACTCACGGTGGTGTTACCGCGAATCTCGACGCCGCCGCCGGTAATCGACTTTCCATTCACCAGGGATACAGCTTCAAAGCGATTGCCGGGAGGTCCTCCGGACGTAGTGCTGCCACCCTGCACGCCGTCCTCGCTTAAAATCTCGATGTTTCCGCCGAAAGCCCGGAAGAATGTTTGATCACCCAGTGAAATTCCACTTCCGGTAAAAGATTTGAGGACAATATTGCCTCCGGTGGTTCGGAAATTGGCGCTTGTCGGCGTACCGTTAGTGCCAATGTTGATATGACCACCAGCCTCAATGTCTAGATTGCCTGCGGACAGGACATCTGCTTTGGTGATGGGCATAAGCGAGCAGCAGCCGAAGGCGGCCGATCCAGCCCCGATCAAAGCATTGCTGCCGATGTCGATGTTGGCACCGACCGTGCTCGGGGTCTTTATACTCACCGTACCGCCGGCGGAAAAAATTTCTGCCGAAAGGATCGTGATGTTATCGTCGCCGAATATGGAAACTCCCTTTCCGGCATCAAGGGCAGCGCCATTGTCGATGACGCCGAATGTGTTGTTGCCGTGGAAATTGACCGTGATCGAGCCTGAGATTCTGAAATTGCCTGCGATTGTCGGGTCAACCGAGGTGGAGCTGGTTGTGCTGCCCAGATTCATAACTACGTTTTTGGCTTCGAAAAATCCTCCAATCTGATCGTTGGCATGATTGACTATGCCAAGAGTTTGGTAGCTTCCGATGCTCAACGTTCCCGTTTCGCATTGATATCCAGGTCCTGAGGCACCATTGCCGGTCACTATCACTCCTGGAGCGAAGATCGACATGTTGCCGAAGCTGGTGAATTGATCAGACACACTCGTGAGTGAAACGGAGCCAACCGGCGTGAAAGCGACGCCGTTCGAGCCCAGCACCATGGTGCCTTTCACTGTGTCGAACTGCCAGGTTGCATTCCCGTTCCCATCATTGAGGGCGCCCTGTGTAATCAAACTGAGATTGGTGCCGCAAGTGATCTGGACAAAACTTGAACTCGAGGTCGGCGACTTGATGTCGCTAGTGCTGAACAAGCTGAACGATGATTGCGTGACGATTTGCATGTCGCCGAGGAAAGTGGTGCTGCTGCTTGACGGGAACATCTGGATGTTGATCGGACCAAGCGCATAAAGGTGATCTATCTCGCTGCCTATACCGGTTCCGAAGAGTAGCCCGCCTGCGCCCTTAATGGAAATCGGACCATAGATGTTCCAGTATTGGACAGTGCTGAACTGGATATTCGGAAGATCCAAGCCTGGTTTGTTGGCGGCGACGTTGATGCCCTTGGTGAATATGGTGCTGATGCCTGAAAGCTGTGGACCTGTTCCTCCTGAGCCAGTGGACAGGAAGCTAAAAGTGCCGGTAGGAACCTGCATTCCTGTGGCTCCAGATATTTCGAGAGCGAAAGGAGTCAATTGCGCGGTGTCATCGGCCGTTACTTTGATACCCTTGGGGGCTTGCAGCCCAACGATGCCGCCCTGTAGCCCACCATCGAGGGCGATGTTCAAAGAGGCGATGGCAGAAAAGCGCAGATTAGGAGATGGTCCGCTGGGAAGATGGTTATCCGGACTGGTTACTATGGCTCCGGAAGCGCTAACATCTATCGGTGCAGAACCGGCATGGATATCGGCGAGTGCTGGAACAGTTGCTTTGGTTGAATTGTTGTCCTTAATGATGATGGCCTGGTCTATGTTTGACGGCCCATGCTTCGGCAAGCCAATATAGACGCTCGGGGTGGTGTCATTCACGTTCACTTCGATCAACATCGTCGTGGTTGGTGAACCATTTTGCGTCTGAATGTAGAACGCGGTGAAATTTTTGGAGAACTCCGCCGGCACCTGGATGGTTATGTTGTTCGGTAAGCTCGTGCTGAGGTCTTGGAAATCCGCTGCTCCACCCTCATTTGTAAGACCGAACGTCTGTGTCAATCCACGTGTCGTCTGATAGAGGGCCAGCGCTTCCGCCGGTGTAATCGCAGTGCGCACGGTCTTGCCTGCAATCGTTGTCGTCGGTCCAACCGGTATGCCGGTGGTGCTTCCTCTGTCATAGGTGGCAGATGAAAAAGTTTCAGAAATTGAAATGTTGCCTGCGCTAGCTCCAGCGGTGATCATTCCGTTTCCAACCTTGTTAGCGGTCGAGCCTGTATTGCTAAGCATTATTCCGGCCGAACCATTGACGCTTGCATTGCCGACTTGGAACATAGCCCCTGGAAGAGCGAAGTCGGTGAGCTTTTGGCTGGCCAGATTAAGGTCGCGGGGAACAGGTTGCAACCCGAACGTAGCAATATCGATGGCGCCGCCGTTTGTAAGTTGTTTGAACGGGTCAGCACCACCTGTGGTGTTGACGCTCGCGCCGCCGGCTGCTTTCTTGGTGAATTGCACGGTGGCTCCGAAAACGTTGACCGCGCCTCCTGCGCCGCCGGCCAATCCGAGCGTGTTCGTCGTACTGCCGCCGCGCGTATCGATTGAACCTACTCGCACCGTACCGATTTGAAAACCGTTATCTAGTGCCGTTGAGATGTCGACCGTGCCGCCGCCGCCGCCTTGTCCAGGGCCTATTACGCCAAGAGCGTTGCCGCCTTTGGCAATTATATTGCCGTTGACGAAGGTGGCCGCGCCTGTGTTAGCCGGCGATCCCAGAGTGCCGCTGTTCAGCAAAACGTTGCCTGCATTACCGGGGCCGGAACTGTCCTTCACGTTGCCGCTGCTTGTGTTGATGTTGCCGTTAACGGTGAGGATGCCATCGGCAGAGTCGGCGGTGATCTGTCCGCCTGCAAGGAATCCGGAAGTAGTGATCGCCCCGACAGTAATTCCTGTCTGACCGAGCAAGCCGACGAATCCGCCTGCTCCCTGCTTGGACGAAGTGTTGATTGGGCCTGCAACCGTCAATACACCCGGGTTTACGACAGCTCCTCCACTTAATCCGGCATTCAACGAGATTCCTGTGGGCCCAGAATTGTGCGGCCCGGTGGACAGGACAGAGCCTTTTATTGTGGTGTCGAGCAGGCAGAACGTTTGAACAAAGCCTGCGGAGCCAGCGGTCGATGATACATTCAGCCCGCCTCGGACTAACATCGGTGTGTTTTCTGCATCGAGTTGAATCACACCGCCTGCGAGTTTGCCGGTGGCTGAAACCGCTCCGGTATCCATGCCGAACAGAAGGTTGGGAGTAGAAAAGCCGGTTGCGGTAATTTGGATATGACCGCCCGCGCCGTCGCTGGCATTGGAAGTTACCGTTCCCTGAACAAGAAGATGCTCGAGTCCTGTGAGGTTGATGGTACCGCCGGAATTGCTGCCGGAGGCGTTTACACTTTTGCCGATGTACACGGTGCCTGAATGGGCTTCGATCTGAACGCTACCTCCAGGTCCTTGGGAGGAACTGACGTTTACGCCGCCGGTTTTTTTGACTATGAGCGGATTGGTGCCGGGTGCATTATTGTCGACTGAGTTGACTCCAAGCCTGATATCACCGATGTGATCGACATTGACGTTGACGTTACCGCCGTGGATGGCGCCGGTGGCAACGACGTTGCCCGACACATCGAGACCCGTGTCGGCAGTCAGATTTATCTGGGTCGTGCCGTCGTGTTGACCGGAAGCGGTGACAGAACCGAGAACAGTGAGGGTGTCATGGCTGCTGCTCAAGCTGATGGTGCCGCCGGTGTGCGGAAATGCCAGGGAGTTGCCGCCAGCTGTGCTACTGGAATTGATGTTGCCGTTAACTCTGATTTGGTTGGCAGTAGTGATCGTCACAGCTCCTCCCGGACCGCCTTTAGAGCTGCTGGTTATGCCGCCATTGACGAAGACAGCCCCGCCCGAAACTGCGCCGGATGAGAACGGATCGGCAACTTGTTGTGGGATGCCTGTGGTGTCGTCGTAGTTGGCGGGGCCGGTAAGAGATACGGGACCGGTGTTTAGTTCTACGGCTCCGCCGCCAGTTTTGCCCGATGTTGTTATGCTTCCGGTTGAGATCAAATTTGGAGACTGCAGCGTGACACTGCCGCCGGTGCCGGCCCGGGCGGAGCTATCGATGTTTCCAACCCGGACTGAGCCGTTTGGTGCAACCAGCAATATAACTCCACCGAAACCCCCTGAGGCTGAGGTGCCACTCTTAAGGTTAGTGAATCCCAAATCGATTGATGGAGAAAGGGCGGTAATACTATTTACGGTATCGTTGCCTCCAGCGTTGTGTGTTGAATTTACGCCGCATATTAAAGTCAGTGCGCCGCCGGTGGACTTTATTTGCGTTACGCCCTTATTCGCGTTGATTGATCCTTGAGCGATTACGGTTAGTGCCTGTCCAAGAGGCACAGTCATGTTTTTTGTGAATGTGAATGGTCCGCCGGTTATGTCAAAAGTAGGGTCGCCTGAAACATCTAAGTTACCGAGATTGAATGCGGATACCGTGGCGACGTGTGCAGATTTTGTATCTACATTGACGACGCCCTGCAAATTATCAGCGTTCACTTGCAAATCGCTGCTCCGGCCGCTGAAGTCGATTGCCTTGGCGATAACATCGCCGCCGGTAAGTTGAATGCTGTTGCTGTTGTTTCCTGCGTCGAATATTACCGAGTGGCTTGCCGCCTGGAGCAAACCAGACTCATTGTTGATGAGAAGACCTGCGTTTGCCGCGGTGCTTAACAGCAGATTGCCCGTTTGCGACGAGATGGTCCCGTTGTTTGTGATTTGTCCGTCACCGGAAACAATCGTGACCTCGCGTGCACCGGATATGGTGGCACCACTGTCATTGGCGATGCTGCCGGCGGCTGTCAGTTGCAAACGTCCGGTGCTTGAGATCAGTCCGGCGTTTTCGATGTTGCCGGCTGAGTAGATGGATAGATTTACCGCCGTGCTGGGACGCGTCGACAAGGCGGAAATGCTGCCGGTAGGGAAAATATTGAGATTGCCGGTTGTGATGTTCAGCAATGATCCAGGTTTGGCAATCCCGAGCAGAGAGCCATAATCATTGATCGAAGTGGCTACCGAAAGTGTGGAATGTCCCGCAAAATAATCCAGGGCAGTGACGTTTTTGGGAATGACGAGCCCGTTCAAGCTGCTAAGCGCGGATGTCATCCGGAACGCGCCGCCGACAGCCGAGCCGTTCAAACCAAGCAGCAGAGTTTGATTCCCGCTGTTGAGCACCTGCAACGCCGCCACATATTCAGCCGGCGTGAGCAGTTGTCCGGTGGTAATACTCAATGCATGATTGGCGGAGCCAAGATGGATCGTCGTTCCTGCCAGGGTTGAGGTCGCCAAAATCGAACCTTGAGATGAGCTCAAGTTTAGATCCAGTGTCGTCGGGCTGGCTGTCTTTGGGACCGAGAGCGGGACTCCCGCAGCCGGAGACACCGCATACAGTGCGGCAAAAAGAACTACCAGTCCGCGACATAAAGGATTTTGCAAATGCATGAGAATTTCTCCGCGCATAGATACTGCTCAACCGTTCCACGCGCTGTTGAGCGAAATTAGACTGGACGAGCATAGATCAATTGGACACTAATTTCGATAGTCCTGCGGTGTTAGCATGCGTGGTCGCGGTTACGCAGCTGTATCATCCGGCTTGCCTATGGACGGAATTGCACAAAAGCGGTAAGTTAGAAGTACAAAGAGAAACCCAAGGGGGAAGCAAAGTCACCTCCACGGGCAGCAGGCACCAGGGTTATACTCCGAGCCTGAAGACGCCGGTTACACCGGCGTCTATTTTTTGGTTTTACTTCGACGGCTCTGCCGGCTTCGCCTCTGGTTTCGAATCGGATTTCGATTCTTGCTTCTTATGGCGCTTGTGCTGATGAGCTTGTGCTTGTGCATGTGTTTGCGCGGGCTGCGCTTGCGGCGGCACTGGCTGAGCTAGCGGTTGTGTCGGCTGAGCTTGGCTGTTACCACCTGTGGTGGCATTAGATTGCTGCTGTGTAACTGTCTGGAAGATTTTCGTGAATGAAACTGTGAGGCAGAACAACTGCGCGGCGATTACAGAACCGATTACCACGATAGTGATTAGGTTGCCTTTGGGATCGCGCGGATGGTGCTCATAGCGGGCCCCTACTTTCGCGTCCCAACTGCTCTTGCCATAGGTGGTCAGCTCGCTGTATTGCCATAAGCCGCATCCAAGCGCGGCCAGTGCTCCCACCACGGGAATACCCCAGATTATCCAACCGCTCAAAATGGTGAGCCAGAGGGTTCTCTTGATGGCGAGCCACATCCCTATCTTTTCACCGGTGGATGCGTCTTTCACCTGAATGCTAAAGCAGCGTTTGCCTATACTTGTGCCGAATTGACCGAGCACTACGGCTTCCAAGCCTACTTTGATCAAGAAGCCGACAAAAAGTATGCCGAGAGTTTTTGTGAATGCAGCACCTAAGTCTGCTCCGGTAATTCCGGACGGTGTTCCAGTCACCAAAATCATCAAAAGCAGCGTTGGTAAGGAGTAAATCTGGTCGTCGATGAACCGCGCCCAGGCACGATTCCACGGATGTGGATAGTCGATGTCGCCTTGCTTAGGAATCTCGGACGGCTTCGGACGGTTGCCTCGTGCTATCGGCACCAGTTTGCTGAACGTGCGTCGGGTCACGTTGCTGCCGCCTGTTCCCTTCACAAATGAGCCCGTATCCACCTGTGAAGGTGGTGGCGCGGTGTTTTGTTCGCTGAGCTTGCGGAATTTTCCCGATCCCTTGAGTCCGGTACGAGGCCTGAGGTCCACGCCGTCGCTGCTGTTGCCTGGAGTTGGAATTGAATCGAGCTGCGAGGCGAGGTCGGCGCTATCTACCGGCGCGTTGCCGGACATTTTGAAAGTGCCCGGTGTAGGTATGGCATCGAGAGCATCGACAAGGCTATCAGTGAGCTTTGGATCGACGGCAGGGGCGGGCATTCCTTCGCGTCCGCGCACGCGCTGGCTGTCGGAGAGCCGGCCTGCTCCGGGAGTGGGAATGGCGTTGAGTTGTGAGGCGAGTCCCGTCTTCTCAGCCGGCTCATGATCCGCACCACCATTGCTTGCCGGGGTCGCAATAGCGTCGAGCTTCGAGACGAGGTTGCCTTGCTCTGCCGTGTGGTTGTTGAGGCCGCGACTGCTTCCTGGTGTCGGAATGGAATCCAGTTGGGCTGCCAGGCTGCCGCTTTCCGTTGAGGTACTTTCAGGCGGACGAGCGCTGTCTGCCGGTCCTGCGCCCGGTGTCGGGATCGCGTCCAGTTGCGATTTGAGATCGCGCAATGCTCCCAAGCCTGGAGAAGACGGCATTTCTTCGACTAGTTCTTCTGGCGAAATCAAATCCCGTTGCGCGGCTCGACTCGATGCCGGCATGGACTCCAATGGCGTTTTGCGATCTCTGAGCGCGGACAATCCCGGGTTGGGGATGGCATCGAGTTCTGATTTGGTCGGTGCGCCCGCGCCGGGTGTCGCAATAGAATCCAGATCGCCCCACTTGTTGCCCGAAGGCGCAGGCGTTTCGGCAACCAGCTTGCGCAAGCGGGCAGATCGTTCTTCGGCAGTTAACGGCTGCTTTGAGTCGCTGCCGTTGCCTAACTTGGAGGTATGTCCATCGTTGTGCTTGCCGTCTTCCAGTCCGGGCTGTTGAAATTGAAACGACTCGGGACGGATCTCGAACCCGCCGTCTGCATAAGCAGTTTTAGCGGCCGGGTCGCTCGTGGCCGCCAGGATTGCTGCCACCGGCTCAGCCGCAGGTGGTAAAGGCGGTGGTGCGGGCGGCGCCACTGCCAATGGTGCGGCGAAAATATCGGCGAATCTCTCGACCTGTTTGGCGGCAACCCAGTTGCCCATGCCTTGCGTCCATACCAGGGCGCTGCTCGAGAGCTCTCTCGATTCGAGTAGTTTGCGGAGTTCTTCCTCCGGTACGGGACCCTGCTGCTGATTGTTCTTTGCAAAATACCAGCCTGCGCCGCTCATTAAGAATCTCCGTTTTATCGGTCAATCGTCTGCGAAGGATATTCGAAAAGTATCAAGGGAGGACTAGAGAGCCTATACCCAGTGTTGTGGCCGACAACCGCTTGGCAGCCCCTGGGTTGCATATTCCATGTTAAAGAGATACATAATCATGAAAAGGAAGCAGCGGGCTTCCGCCCGCCGTTACAGGGAAACAACCGGCGCTAGGAACAGCAAGAATGGCGATTACTGAGCAGAGCCAGTCTACTTGGACCACATTGCGTATTTCCGAAGGCAAGCCATACCCATTGGGTGCAACCTGGGACGGCTTGGGGACGAATTTCGCCCTTTTTTCCGAGCATGGGACTAAAGTCGAACTTTGCTTGTTCGACTCGGCGCAAGCGACACAGGAAAGCCATCGCATCGAATTGCCGCAGCGCACTGCGTTCGTCTGGCATGCCTACATTCGCGACATTAAACCTGGGCAGGTTTACGGCTATCGTGTGCACGGCCCTTATGATCCCGCCAATGGGCTCAGGTTTAATCCAAGCAAATTACTTACCGATCCCTACGCCAAAGCGATCGTCAGAGGCGTCACCTGGCACGACAGTCTATTCGGTTACAAAATTGCCGATAAACAATCCGATCTGTCGAAGGACGAACGAGACAGCGCACCATATGCGCCACTATGCGCGGTGGTCGATCCTTCGTTCGTCTGGGGAAACGATACCAGGCCCGA
Source organism: Candidatus Obscuribacterales bacterium (assembly GCA_036703785.1). Taxonomy (GTDB): domain Bacteria; phylum Cyanobacteriota; class Vampirovibrionia; order Obscuribacterales; family Obscuribacteraceae; genus JADYXS01. The sequence goes on along the minus strand of DATNQY010000136.1, from coordinate 3,802 downwards.
TGTGCCGTGGAACAAAACGGTAATTTACGAAGCACACGTCAAAGGGCTCACCAAGCTCCATCCGGACATTCCACCCCATTTGCGAGGAACATATTCCGCCGTTGCCAGCGATCCGATCATTCGCCATCTCACCAAATTGGGCGTCACTGCCATCGAGCTGATGCCGGTGCACCATCGGGTCACCAACCGCGTGCTCGAGGACAAGAATCTGAGCGATTATTGGGGCTACAACACGCTTTCGTACTTCGCGCCGGACCACCGGTTTGCCTCGACCAAAAATCCGCTCGATCACACGCAAGAGTTCAAAATGATGGTGCGGGCACTGCATGCGGCCGGCATCGAAGTGATTCTCGATGTTGTCTACAACCACACGGTCGAGGGCAGTCACCTCGGGCCGACTTTGTGCTTTCGCGGTATCGACAACACTTCCTATTATCGGACCGTACCGGAAAAAGAACGGTACTACATGGACTATACCGGTTGCGGCAACACGCTCAACATGACCCATCCGCGCGTCTTGCAACTGATCATGGACAGCTTGCGTTATTGGGTGGAGGAAATGCACGTCGATGGTTTTCGCTTCGACCTGGCCAGCGCGCTGGCGCGCGAGTTATTCGATGTGGATCATCTGTCGGCCTTTTTCGATGTGATCCAACAAGACCCGGTTATTTCGCAGGTGAAACTAATCGCCGAGCCCTGGGACGTTGGCGAGGGCGGATATCAGGTCGGCAACTTCCCCGTCTTGTGGACGGAATGGAACGGCAAATACCGCGATACGATCAGACGCTTTGTTAAAGGCGATTCGGGCGTGCTCGGCGAGATGGCCACCAGGCTGACGGGCAGCAGCGATCTCTACGAACGCACGGGGCGCCGCCCCCATGCCAGCATCAACTTCGTAACTTCGCACGACGGCTTCACACTTTCCGATCTCGTCAGCTACAACGAGAAACACAATTTGGACAATGGTGAGGAAAATCAGGACGGCGACAACCACAACAACAGTTGGAATTGCGGAGTTGAAGGTATTCCCGCAGATGCGAAGGTGACGAAACTCCGCTATCAACAGAAGCGTAATTTCATGGCATTGCTGATGTTATCCATTGGCGTGCCCATGATCAGCGGTGGCGACGAACTGGGCCGAACGCAAATGGGCAACAACAATGCTTATGCTCAGGACAACGAAATAAGTTGGTACAACTGGGATCTTTCGCCCGACGACGAGAAATTTCTGGAATTCGTCCAGCGCGTGGCGGCAATCCGCAAACGTCAGCCGGTAATTCACCGCAAAGACTTCTTTCGGGGCACCAAGCTCGGCGATGGAACGTATTTGAACGAAGTCTACTGGCTGCGCCCCGATGGTAAGTTCATGCAAGAATCCGATTGGGCCGACAGCGAGGCAAAGAGCTTTGGCTTGCTCATAGAAGGTTCCGGTTTGGAAGAAGAAGACACGCACACCGGACTGCGCCTCAAGGGAAGCACTCTGCTTCTCATTTGCAATGCCTCGCACGTTGATGTGGTGTACAAATTACCCAAGCATAAAGACCATGAGCACTGGGAGTTGGCGATTGAAACCGTGGAAGGCAACTCGGCAAGCTGCTGGAAGGCCAGTCAGCAATTCACTGCCTGGGCTCGCTCAGTCGCCCTCTTTGTGTCCCGCAGCGCCGAAGAAGCCGCCGCCATGATTTAAAATTGATGGTTCGATGGCACCTTGGCGCAGAGAATTTCTCGTTTCTCGGGAAACGAGAAATTGACAACGCGAAAGGCTCGCTGGCTCGGCGTTTTCGAGGTGCTGTTTCTCGGATCTCGATAAGCGAGAAACCAGTAATGCGGAAGCCCCGCAGGCTGGGCATGTCGGATCGCTGATTTCTCGACTCTCGAGAAACGAGAAATTTTCCGCCGCTGGGAGACAGCAAGGTCGGATCGGATTATTAACAATTCTACTGCGGCTGGAATGCCACCATGCTCAGTGGCGGCAAGGTGATGGTTAGCGAGTGCGGTCGGCCGTGGACGCTGACCGGACTGCTATCTCTGCCGCCGAAATTGCCGACGCCGCTGCCGCCGTATTCGCCGGCGTCACTGTTGAGAATTTCCTTCCAATAACCGCCTACCGGAAGTCCGATCATGTAATTGTGTCGAGGTACCGGCGTAAAGTTGCAGCATACTACCACCGGCGCGCCATCCTTGGTTTTGCGCATGTACGAGAGCACGCTTTGCTCAATGTCCTGGCAATCGACCCATTCAAAACCCCAGGAATGACAATCACCGGCATGCAGAGCCGGAGTGTCCTTGTAGGCGAAGTTGAGGTCGCGGCACCAGCGTTGTATGCCTTTGTTCATTGGATGAGACAGCAAATGCCAGTCGAGGCTTTGCTCGAAATACCATTCATTCCACTGTCCGATTTCACCGCCCATAAATAAAAGCTTCTTGGCGGGCATGGTGTACATATAGCCATAAAGTAAGCGCAAATTGGCAAATTTTTGCCAATCATCGCCAGGCATCTTGTTGAGCAATGAGCGTTTTCCGTAAACCACTTCGTCGTGAGACAACGGCAAGACGAAGTTTTCCGAATATTGATAAAGCCCGCGGAAGGTCAGACTGTTGTGGTGAAATTTACGGTAGACCGCATCGTGCTGCATGAATTCGAGCGTGTCATGCATCCAGCCCATGTCCCATTTAAAGCCGAAGCCAAGTCCACCGACATAAACGGGTTTGGACACCTGGGGCCACGCCGTCGATTCTTCCGCTATCGTCATCGTGTGCGGATACTCGGCATAGATGATCTCGTTGAGTTTCTTGAGAAAGTCAATTGCCTCAAGGTTCTCATTGCCACCATATTGATTGGCGAGCCATTCGCCGTCGCGCCGCGCGTAATCTCGATAAAGCATCGACGCCACAGCGTCCACGCGCAAACCGTCGATGTGATATTTGTCCAGCCAGAACAGCGCGTTGCTGATCAAAAAGTTAGCTACTTCATAGCGTCCGTAGTTGAAAATATACGTATCCCAGTCTTTATGTTCTCCCAGTCGCGGGTCTGCGTGCTCGTAAAGGTGAGAGCCGTCGAACAAGCCTAGGGCGTGCCCATCGCGCGGGAAATGAGAGGGCACCCAATCAAGCAGCACGCCGATATCATTTTGATGCAGCGTGTCTATGAGCAAGCGCAAGTCATCGGGCGGCCCAAAGCGGCTGGTCGGAGCGAAGTAGCCTGTGACCTGGTAGCCCCAGGAAGCATCGAGAGGATGCTCGGTGATAGGCATCAGCTCGACATGGGTGTATCCCATTTCCTTGACGTATTTTGTCAGGTGTACAGCCAATTCTTTGTAGGTCATGAAGCGATTGCCGTCCTCGGGCACGCGCATCCACGATCCAAGATGCACCTCGTAGATGGAAATCGGCGCCGAAAGAGCATCCTGCTTCATGCGCTTCTGCATCCATGCCTGATCCTTCCAGACATAACGATCCAAATCGTAAACGACCGAGGCGGTGCGCGGTCTCATTTCCGACGCGAATCCGAAGGGATCCGTTTTTTCAGCCGGCACAGGCAGAAGATTGGAGGAGACGTGATATTTGTAGATGGCGCCTTGATCGATTCCCGGGATAAATAAAGCCCAAACACCCGAGGTGCCGAGGGCCTTCATCGATCCCTTTTTCGGGTCCCAATAGTTGAAGTCGCCGATCACCGAGACTGCCGAAGCTTGCGGTGCCCATACGGCGAAATGAACGCCCCGCTTGCCGCCTTGAGTAGTTATGTGCGCGCCCATTCGATCGTAGAGACGGCGGTGCGACCCTTCGTTAAAAAGGTGAA
>DATNQY010000135.1:0-26460 GCA_036703785.1 Candidatus Obscuribacterales bacterium | reverse complement strand
CTAGACCAAGTGTCCACCTCGATGACCATCAATGGTCCAGCTGTAATTATCTTTTGCATGTTTCTGGCCAATGCGCGCAAACGCGGATTCGACTGGCAGAAGCTCAACGGCACTTTGCAAAATGACATTTTCAAAGAGTACATTGCGCAAAAAACATACCTGATTCCGCCGCGTCCGGCTGTAAAACTGATTCAGGACATGATGGTGTTCTGCACCAACAATGTGCCGCGGTGGAACACCATCTCGGTGAGCGGATATCACATTCGCGAAGCGGGCGCTACGTCCATTCAAGAGTTGGCGTTTACCCTTGCTGACGGCTTCGCTTATGTTGATTATGGTGTGGAAGCAGGATTGAAGGTGGACGATTTCGTTCCGCGTCTGTCGTTTTTCTTCAACGCCCACATCGACTTCTTCGAGGAAATCGCCAAGTACCGCGCCGCTCGCCGCATCTGGGCGCGCCGCATGCACGACAAGTACGGCTCGAGAGACGAGCGCACCCTCAAGCTGCGCTTTCACACGCAAACAGCCGGGTGCAGCCTGACCGCGCCGCAACCGGAAAACAACATTATCCGTACAGCAATTGAAGCGCTCGCGGGTGTGTTGGGTGGAACGCAATCCTTGCATACTAATTCAATGGACGAAGTTCTTGGTTTGCCCACTGAGAAGGCGGCGCACATTGCCTTGCGCACGCAGCAGATCATCGCCTACGAAACAGGCGTCTCGGCCGTGGTCGATCCGCTGGCGGGTTCTTATTACCTGGAGTGGCTCACCAATAAAATGGAAGAAGGCGCCAACGAATACTTCCGAAAAATCGAAGAAATCGGCGGCGTCATGGCAGGCATTGAAAAAGGCTTCTTTATGAAAGAGATAGCCGATGCCGCCTATCGCTTCCAGCAAAAACTGGACAACGGTGAATTCACCTTCATCGGACTGACAGGCTTCAAGGAAGAAGCACCGGGTTCGAAAATCGATATTCTCAAGATAGGTCCCGAGTATCAACACCGCCAAACAGACCGCTTGCAGAAGCTGCGCGCTCGCCGGGATAACGAGAAGGTGCAAAACACCCTCAAGGAATTGCGCGAGGCAATCAGCACCGGCAAGAACAGCTTCCCTTATATCCTCGATGCCGTCGATGCCTATGCCACTCTCGGAGAAATCTGTACGGTCATGCGCGACGTATGGGGCGCATACCGAGAAAATGCGGTAATTTAGTTCCTCCTCGTTGGGTGGTGCAAGCTGCCGCCCTCGGTTCACTCTACAGGTAACATATGGCAGTTGTAATCGACGGCCTTACAGAGCTGAAATACGATCGCCTCTCCATCTTCCCGCTCGGCGGGCAGAGTGAAATTGGGCAGGTGCTCTGGGCGATATCATATGCCGGCGAAATTATGCTTGTGGACGCCGGTGCGTGCTATCCGCCTACCGATCTTCCCGGCGTAGATCTTTTGTTGCCCAACACCAATTTCCTGGCGGCCAACGAACAGCGCATCACTGCCTTGTTGCTCACCAATGGTCATGAAGAGCACTGTGGCGCTGTTCCCTATCTGCTCAGTCATGTGAAAGTTCCGCGCATTCTGGCGCCACGCTTTGTGTCGGCACTGATTTCAGAGACGCTTGCCAATCATCCCGAGCGAGCCAACACCGCAATTGATACCGTTGAAATTCGCCAGGATTATCAAATTGGACCATTCACCGTCGAGTGGATGCAGGTAAATGACGCGATTGCCGACGCCTGCGGTCTGCGCATCGTCACTCCCGAGGGCGTGATTGTTTACACATCCAGTTTCAAGCTTGATCAAACGCCTGTCGACAACCGTTTGATGGATGTTTCCCGTTTTGCCGAAGCCGGTGACAACGGCGTCACGTTATTAATCAGCAACTCGGCAGGCAGCGAAATGCGAGGCTATTCGCCCTCGGAGAAAGCGGTGTCCGCTGCCCTGGAAAAACAAATCAGCGAAGCGCCGGGGCGTGCTGTGGTTGTGATGAACGGCACCAATACTCACCGGTTGCAAATTCTGTTCGATCTGGCTAAACGAAATGATCGCAAGGTAGTTCTCTATGGAGAAACGCTGGTACAAACAGCGGTGGCGGCAGTTGTCACCGGCAACTTGAACTACGATCGATCTATTGAAGCCGGACTCGGCGATATGCAGCGGTTGAACCCTGAACAAATATTGGTGGTGGCCACCGGTCCTGACGGCGATGCGCTTTCCTTAATGTACGATCTGGCCTTTGGCAAACGCGAAGATTTCCATCTCGTACAGGGCGATTCGGTTATTTTCAGCGAGCCCATCTATCCTGGTCAGTCGCGACGCATGGCGGTGATTATGGACCAACTGCTTTCCATGGGCGTCGGCACCTGCATCGGGCTGCGCGACGGCGTGCACGTCCCTAACCACGCCAGCCAGGAAGAGTTGAAATTGATGCTTTCGATAACCAAGCCGCGCTTCTTCGTGCCGGCTATTGGTGAGGGGCGGCACATCATGCACCACGCCCAGCTGGCTCAGCAATGCGGGATTCCGGCGGAAAATGTGTTTCCCCTGCGCAATGGTCACGTGCTCGAGCTGTTCAATGGCTCCGCCACCGTCGCTGGTACCGTCGAGTCGGAAGCGGTCCTGTTCAATCGCAATCAGGCGGAAAGTGTGACCCGCTTTTCGGTAAACGAGCGGCGGTCGCTGTCGACGGAAGGCGTGCTCAACATCGCTTGCCTTGTTGATTCGGATTGGAACCTCCTGCAGCCGCCCACCATGGAAGGAGCGGCCCTCGGCTTCATCCACAGCTCCGAATGGCAGCGGGCAAGCGTTGAGCTTGTACACAACATCCGAGATGCCATCGCCAAACAGCGGGAGCAACGCAGTGAATCACGCGGCGAAGGGGTCGACGTCATGACCTTGCGGGCGTCCGTGCGCGAAGTGGCGGCGAAGACTATCCGCTCCAAATTGCAATCGAAACCCACCATCCACGTCGTCGTGCACGAAGTGGCCAAGGCGCAAGCGTAGGCGATCCCAATTACCAGCCGCCGATGATCGCCAATGCTTTATCGTCGTCGAGAGTGATATCGAGATGCTGTCCGGCGGTCGCCGTGATCGGCTCCAACCAATAGTAGGTGACACCGGGCGTTTTGCGCGTCACCTGCACCCACCAGTTGCCGGCGGGAAACTGCCCGCGTCCGATGCCCCAATGCCTTGAGCTGAGCGCAATCGGCATCAAGCCTTGATTAACAGCGGACGCCTCGGCATCCGCGTGCGTGCGCTCCCACTCTTCACAAACTTTCCGATAGCGCTGAGCGCGGCGCTTCTCGAAATCATTGCGCACCTGGCACTCGCGTGCGACGTAAGGCGCCACTTCATCAGCCCAAGAGTATTCGCTGAACACCGTGTGCGGTTCGCCCAGTCCGCTCTTTCTGACCCCGGCTGCATAGGCGTAGGCCCAGCGCCAACCGACGATTGAGTAAGGTTTTTCGAAGTTGATGTGGTTCTGATAGCCGCTCGCCATGCACAGATTTTTGATTGATTTGTGAGTCAGAGGCAAGGGCGGCGGCGGCGTCCAGGTAGGCGGCTTGACCGGGTAAGGATAGAGCGTGAAAGTGTCTGCTGCCTCTTTGCTGCGTGAGGTGTGCAACCTCACCGTGATGGCGGCATGATCGGTCTTCAGATCTACGTCGTCTTCAAATAAGCTCGGTGGTCCGTTGCCGTCGGCAGGTTCCACAGCAGCCTGCATTGCCGGCGCCGCCAATGCGAAGCTGAGCAAGCTGGAGACAATGAGCGCCTTGATTTTTGACATCTGGCCTACCCCGGGCTCGGTTTCAAAGCGCCCATTGTAGAGGTTTTGGAGACCAGGATCCCGAGATGCTGCTCATCTATAAGGCGAAATTCGCTTGGCGCACGCTTTTCCGGGTCTATTCAAGGAACCTGGCAGGGACTTGCCCGTCACAATGAAGACACTGTGCTCAACTTACTAAATTGCCCACGGCCAGACATTTTCAGCCAAATAAGCACAACAATATGCGGGCCTGCCCGCCGCTACAAAACATAACGTGACCCACTCATTACGGACCAAATATATGGAGAACCAAAAGGTCGTACAACTTCCCAGCCGTGCCGAACTGTTCTACAAACATGTTTTGCAAACGCTGCACAGAGCTAATCTGCCCTTTTTGATCGGCGGATCACTGGCGATGGCATTCTACATGCACCTGCCACGCAGACCGAAAGATCTCGATATATTTGTTCGGCGGGAAGACTGCCAAAGCATTCTTGAAGCGTTGTCCTCACGTGGATATCGCACCGAAGTACTGCACGGACACTGGCTGTCAAAGGCTTGGCAGGATGATTTGTTCGTCGATTTCATTTTCAGTTCTGGAAATGGACTGGCGAAGGTTGACGACAGCTGGTTTGCCCAATCTCAAAAAGCGCGCTTCCTCAGCGTGCCGGTACGTGTCTGCTCGCCCGAGGACATTATCTGGTCGAAGGCATTCATTATGGATCGCGAACGATTTGATGGCGCGGACATCGCGCACCTCATTCGCGATGCCGGAACCGCGTTTGATTGGAACCAGCTGCTCGAGCGGTTTGGTGAGCATTGGCGCTTGTTGTTGACGCACTTGTTGCTGTTTGAATACATTTATCCAACTGAGCGAATCGTTCCGCGTTGGCTGATGGATGAGCTGCTCGAGAGAGCGCGCCAGGATCGCGACCCGGAGCGCGACTTCGACCGTCTATGTCAAGGTACTCTTCTTTCGCGCGATCAATATTTGTCCGACATCGAACTCTACGGATATACCGACGGACGCGTGGAGCCCAACGGCAAGATGACGGAGCAGGAAGTGAACGAGTACACAACCTTCATTCGCGACGAACAAGCGCGTAAGTTGGAAGAACACAGCCTCGAGCAGGACAAGTCCAACCACGACGAGCAAGTGGCGTAACTTGCGTGGCGGAGCCTACTGTCGGAAATTTCCGTACTTATCGATCAGCGCACGCGTGGCGTCGTCCACCGATTTGCCGGCAACCACCTCTTCAATTTCTTTGTCGTGTCCAAATTCCTTTAGCGCTTTGACGGCCAGTTCACGAATATACAAATTCGGATGTAACTTCGAAACGAAATACAAGGGCGGAATACCAATTGGCCGCTTCTCGCGCGTCAGCTGATCGATCGATTCTTTCGCCACGTCGTAGTCAGTCGACTTAAGATTGTCCACGACCATTCGGAAGCTCCACTGGTCGAGCTTGTTCATCACGCTCTGTGCTGCGTGTCCGAGTGAATCGGTAAATGACTTGAACTGTCCTGTGAAATCGCTCACAGCGTCAAGGCCTAATCGAGTTCTTGATAGTCGGCAGGAAGATTCGCGTTGTAGATTCGATAGAATGTTTCTTTCAAACCTTCTTCGTGAGTCTTCGGTTTTCCGCCCTGGCAAAGTTCGACCAGGCGCAGCCAACTAATGTTTTGGAAGTGGTCGAGCTCTGCGGGTATCGCCTGTCCGCGCTCCGACTCCATGACTTTCAAAACGCGATCGCAAGGTAGTCCATAGAATGCATCAACGACTTCCGGATCGAAGTGATTTTCGCGTCCCGACTCCATGATCTCGTACACCTTGGTGATCGACATGCGGTTGCGATAGTGACGAACCGAAGTCAATGCATCGAATACATCGGAAACGGTGATCACGCGTGCCAGGTAAGGAATCTCATGCCCCTTCAATCCCCGGTAATATCCGGTGCCATCCAATTTTTCGTGGTGGCATGAGGCGACGAATGGCACTTGCGCCAAACGATTGGTGAAAGGCAAATTGGAAAGAAGATCGTAGGTGAACTTCGCGTGTAGCTGAACTTTGGCGTATTCCTCTGAGGTTAAACGGCCGTTTTTCCACAGAATTGATTCGGGCACGCCGATTTTGCCGTAATCATGCATCATGGCGGAGTAGCGCAGCACATCGCGCTCGTCTTCGGAGACGCTCATGCTCTCGCCGATGAGAATGCTGTACTTAGTGACGCGGATGGAATGGCCGGCTGTGAGCGGGTCGCGTTTGTCGATGGTCTGCGCCAGCGTTTCAAGAGTCTTGTCGACGAAATGTTCGATTTCCGAATACTGCTGTGCTTGTTCGATCAAGCCGCCGGCAACGGCGGCGAGGGCTTGCAGCCATTCTTCATCCTCATCGGTGAAGATGCCTTGCTCTTTGTTCATCACTTCGAACACGCCGATTACTGAGCCTGATCGGTTATGCATCGGCACGCAGAGTATGTTGCGCGTTCTATAGCCTGTGGATTTGTCGACGTCGGGATCAAACCGGGGATCTTCGTAGGCATCCGGAATGTTGATGACGCGGGCGGTGCGGGCGCAGAGGCTGACGATGGAAGTTCCGGAGAGAGAAACCCGAATCGTGCGCGTGCCTTCCAGTCCCTGCGCGATTTGCGTCCACAATTCGCCGCGGTGATTGTCCAGCACGAAGACGCTGCAACGGTCGCAGCGCAACATTTGAGTAGTTTCGCGAGTGATTACCTCCAGCAATGACTCGAGCTTGCGCTCGGTAGCCATCGCCTTCACCACGCGGTAGAGTCCGGATAGCGGTCGCAGGCGGTCGATTTCCTGTTGCAGGCTAAGAACTTTGATTTCGCGCTCGATTAGTCCAATCTCGCGCTTGCTGAGGTCGGATTCCAGCTTGCGCAGCGCATCTTCGCGCTGGGTAGATTGGGATTGGGATTGTTTGGCTGCCGGGGCAGCTGCTTCAGCGCTTTGGTGGTCGTGAGTCGTCTCTGCCGCCTCTTTTGACTGTGCATTGGCTGCATCAGCCTTTTTAGCGGCTTTCGCGCTGCTTCCTTTAGCCATCAAAGTACCCTCTGGTTGCCAATCTGCCGAACGTCCTTTTAGGTTATACCCAGAACATATATCATTCACGTTCCGAAACATAAAATTCCGGGGCCTGGCGCCCGCTGACGGTGGAACGCGATGCCCTGAGGTTTTCGCCGCCCGGAGCTGCGCCGCGCGCTCTGGGCCGCGGCTCTTGTCAAGATCGCTTGGCTGTGCTTTGGACTCTAGTCCAGGTTCTCGATGGAACGCGGATATTTGGGCGCCTCGAGCCAGCGCCAGAAAAGCAAGCAGGCTCTGCCGATGATGCGTTTTTGATCGAGGAAGCCCCACACATGTGAGTCTTCGCTGTTATTGCGGTTGTCGCCCATCATAAAGAAATGGCCGGCCGGCACGATTATCTGGTCTTTACTGTCTCCGTACGGACGCACAATATCTCCATTGGCGCTGCGGCCGCCGATGTCGCCGAGCATGCTCAGATCGTAGTTGGGTTTTTCTTTGATGTACGGCTCATCCAGAAGTTGTTCGTTGATGAATACGCCCACTCCGCGCTGCACGCGCAGGCGATCGCCCGGCAAGCCGATTACCCTCTTGATATAGGCCGGCTCGTAAGGCAGCAGCGGCAAGCCGGTATAACGTCCAAGCAAGGTCAACGGATCGTTGTTCAAATCATGACCGCCCGGCATTTCCGATGGCGGCGGGTAGAAGACAAGAATGTCACCGCGGTGCACCGGCAAACCCAGGTGACCGGAAATTTTCTCCACCAGAAGGCGGTCTTCGATTTGCAATGTTGGTTCCATCGAACTCGATGGAATATAGCGCGCTTCGGCAAAAGTCCAGCGGATGGCGATGAGCAAAACGAGGGTGACGACAATCAGCTCAACTACTTCTTTGATGAAGCCGAGAACCCCGCCGTCCTTTTCTTTCTTCTCGTCCTCGCCAGCGGACTTGCCGTTGGTCTCATGCTCAGCCGGTGCAGAGCCGGCTGACTCCGGCGGTGGTGCTGGTGCTGGCTCGGAAATTGGTGGTTGCTCGGTCATGAAAACTCGTGAGCGATGGACCTTTGATTATACAAAGATCGAGGTAGCGCTGCCGGTTATGGCCCTTCCAAATATCTCGGCGGCTTGAACCAGCGCCAGAACAGCAAACAGGCGCGTCCAATCACGCGATTCTGATCCAGAAAGCCCCAGACGTGGCTGTCTTCGCTGTTGTTGCGGTTGTCACCCATCATCCAAAGCTTGCCTGGCGGCACGATGATAGGCTCGCTGGCCATTTTTGAGTCCCGATAGGGGCGGTTGTCGAAGCCGTGATAATCGCGAAGGCCTATGTCGCCCAGCGTGTTGACGCTGTACATCGGACGTTCTTTGACATATGGTGATTCGTCAAGCAATTGATCGTTGACGTATACGCCGATGCCTTTTTGCACGCGAATCTTGTCGCCGGGCAAACCGATTACGCGTTTGATCCAGGCAGCTTCGTAAGGGAGAAACGGCAGTCCTGTCAGGCGTCCGAGCACATGCAGCGGATCGTAGCTCAAGTCCTTGCCGTCTTGCATCTCGGAAGGCGGCGGATAGAAAACGACGATCTCGCCGCGGCGAATCGGTCTGTGCAGCCAGCCGGAAATTTTTTCCACGAGCAAGCGATCGCCTATCTGCATCGTGGGCTCCATCGAACTCGACGGAATGAAACGCGCTTCGGCGATAAAGTAACGAATGACGATGAGCAGTACGAGCGTGACGACGATGAGCTCGACCGTCTCTTTGACGAAGCTGACTACCGGATTGCCCGGCGGTTGCTCTGCCGGTTGGGGCGAGGGATTCGAGCCCGGCTGCAACGTCTGTCCGCCCTGCTGAGCGGTCGCCCCCGAACCGAAGTCGTGTGATTCCATTTGGTCTTAGTCTCCTCAGCGCTTGTGTGCCAGCGCAGATGATGCAGCGCTGGCACTGGGCTCTGTTGCGCCCAGTCTGGCCAACGCGCGTGGCAAGCCCTGAGCGAATTTGTCGAGCTCGGACGGATTGTTCATTTCAGTTACGGACACAAGAATGCAATTCTTGTATTTGTCCCAGAAGCGAGCCAGGTCGACACCACCGAGGACACCATCTTCCTGTAGCGCCGAAAGCACCTTGCCCGCCGGATGGGCTGTTTCGATCACGAAGTCGCTGAAGAAGCGTTGCTTGAATTTCAAGCTGACGCCGGGCACTGCCGATAGCGCATCTGCCAGATAGTGAGCGCGTTGCAGGCTGATCTCGGCGATCGTCTTCAAACCTTCCGGACCGACGAGGGTCAAATAGATAAGCATGGCCAGAGCATTCAGCGCCTGGTTAGTACAAATGTTGGATGTGGCGTTGGCGCGACGAATGTGTTGCTCGCGCGTTTGCAAGGTGAGCGTAAAGGCTCGTTTGCCGGTTTTGTCCACGGTCATGCCCGCCAGCCTGCCTGGCAACTGCCGGACAAACTGCATGCGTGTTGCCATGTACCCGGCCGATGGTCCGCCGAAGCTCAGATAATTGCCGCACTGTTGGGCGTCGCCCACGACGATGTCCGCACCGAAGCTGGAGGGAGGCTCGAGCAGTCCCAGGCTTATCGGGTCGGTGACTACGACCAGCAAGGCGCCGTGCTTGTGTGCCTGCTCAGCCAGTGCTTTCAAGTCTTCGAAGCAACCGAAGTAATTCGGATACTGAACGATAATTGCCGCCGTGTTCTCATCGACTTCCATTTCGGAAGCCGGCGCCACGCCGGCAGGTGCGGGCACGGTTTTGTACGTCTGTCCCGAGGTTTTCAAATAGGTCTTGGTGACGATGCCGTATTCCGGATTCAGCGCTTCGCTTATGAGGAAATGCTTGCGGTCGGTCAAACGCGCGGCCATCAAAGCCGCTTCGGCGCACGCAGTCGGGCCGTCGTACATAGAAGCGTTGGCCACTTCCATGCCGGTAAGCAAGCAAATGGCGGTCTGAAACTCGTAAATCGCTTGCAGCGAGCCCTGGCTGACTTCCGGCTGGTAGGGCGTATAGGCGGTGGCGAATTCGCCGCGCGAAACGATGTTGCCCACGGCCGCCGGCACGTAGCGCCGGTAGCAGCCGGCGCCCAAGAAGCTTGCTTGTTGCGATGCCGGCTTATTTTTGAATGCCAATTGGCTGATTTTCTGCGTCAGCTCGAGCTCGCTCAAGCCGGGCTCGAGGTTGAGTTCTTTGGCGCGCACTTCTTTGGGAATGTGAGCGAGAAGCTCATCAAAGGTCTTCACCCCGATCGCTTTCAACATCGCGTCGCGGTCGGATTTGGTATGCGGCAGATATGGGAAATGCTCTGGTTTTGTGGCGTCGGTCATCGCTTTTTACGCTTCTGATGAGATCCTTTATGCCGGGATGCCGGGATGCCGGGATGCAGAATCTTTTGGGGCCCTTGCAATTTTAGCCAATGGCTGGCAATTTAGCATGGATGTGGCGACGAAACAGATCAGTTATATGTTGTGTGTTGGAATCAACAATAAATTTTGGCTAAACACATGAAACTCATCGTTGGACTTGGAAATCCCGACCGGCAGTATGCCTCCACCAGGCACAACGCCGGCTTCTGGATTGCCGATGCGATTGCCACCGCATCTGGTAGCACTTGGGACTCGTCGCGAGATTTCAAGGCCGAGGTGACGCGCGCCAATATCGATGGACAAACCGTAGTTTTAGCTAAGCCGACCACCTACATGAACAATTCCGGAACCGCAGTGCAAGCCATTCTTCATTGGTACAAACTGCCGGTGGAAGAAATGCTTGTCGTTTACGATGAGGTGGCGATTCCTTTAGGAAAAGTTCGTTGGCAACACAATGGTGGCGCCGGTGGACACCACGGCATCGAGAATATTATGCAGATGCTTGGAGGCAACAAAGCATTCGATCGCCTGCGCTTCGGCGTTGGTCCGGATCCAGGCGGGGACAGGCGTGCCGACTTCGTTTTGTCGACAATTCCGGCTGAAGACGCGGCGCTAAAAGATAAGGTAATCGGATTGTGTATTGAGTCTATTCGGCTCTGGATGCGGCAAGGACTGCAGACCACGGCCAACAAATACAACGGTCTCGATTTGCGTCCGCCACCGCCGCCGCCACCACCACCTTCGCAAAAAGCGGAGCCGAAATCATCGCAAGCAGACAACTAGCCGCATGTCTTGTCCGGGCAATGGATGCGTCGGCCATCTTTCCAAGCGATTATTTTTTGTTCAACAGTTAAATCAAACATATATTCAGAAGCACGCACTCTGACATCCGATTCACCGACGATTGGCTTGTTATCGGGGTTTCCGCGCGTGAAGCAATGTTGCTATTTGCTACTCAAGGCGTAAGGAAACATTCTCCAGTACTGCAATAATTTGCCTGACAAAAAAGAAGCAGTGACAAAGGTCGCCGGCAAAACGCAAACAAAACTGCGGGGCACCATGTCAGGAAGCAATCGAATAGGGAAACGCCAATATGTTCATTGACACGCTTTTGAGTGACCGGGAAGGTAGCGCGGCGCGAAATTTTTTGCTGTCTGCCATCCTCTGGGGCGTCATTGGAATGGGCGCAGGCTTGTTTGCCGCGTCTGAATTCAGCTGGCCCGATCTGGTGCACAACGTGCCTCAACTTTCCATGCCGCACTTGCGCATGGTGCACGTCAACGGTGTCGCCATTGGCTGGCTGTCAATGGCATATATCGGATCGATGTTTTATATGGTTCCGTCGCTCACCAAGACGCCTTTGTGGAGCGAAAAACTCGGCAACGCCGTGATGTGGGGCTGGAACCTGATGATGACAGGCATGTTCTGCACCTTGATCAACGGTTTCACCGAAGGTCGCGAATATGCCGAAATGGGCGCCTTGCTCGATTGTTTGGCAGTAGTTCTGCTGGTCGGCGCCGCCTGGAACGTTTATGCCACCGTCATCAACCGCCGCGTGAAAAAACTGTACGTTTCCCTCTGGTATTTCCTCGGCTCTCTCTTCTGGTTTCCTCTCGTCTATATCATCGGGCAACGCACCTTCGTGGCGCTGCCCGGTTTGAACGATGCGATTGTCGGCTGGTTCTACGGACACAACATTCTTGGAATGTGGTTTACCATCGTCGGCGTCGGCATGATGTATTACTTGATTCCGCGCATCACAGGCAACCCGCTATACAGCCACGGACTTTCCATGCTCGGGTTCTGGGGCATCGCTTTGTTCTATGCCCCGACAGGAACCCACCACATTTTGCAATCGCCTGTTCCTGAATGGTTGAAGGCGATCGCGGTTATCTCCTCGATATTCTTGCTTGTGCCCGTGTTCGCCGCGCTCACCAACTTCTTCATGACCATGAAGGGACGTTGGCAAATGGTGGTTACCGATCTGCCTTTGCGCTTTGCTCTTACTTCGACAGTCTTCTATTACATCACCTGTATTCAGGGTCCGTTCCAAGCAACGCGCTGGATCAACTGGTATATCCACTTCTCGCAATGGGTGGTCGGACATGCTCACCTGGCATTGCTGGGCACCTTCTCGTTTATCTCCACAGCCTCCATCTATTATGGTTTGCCGCGTCTGACGGGACGCCCCTGGTACAGCCAGGGATTGATTCGCGCCCATTACTGGTTGAAGATGCTCGGCTTTGTAATCATGATGCTGGCTCTGACTACGGCCGGGTTGGTGCAAGCCGCTGGTTGGGCCTTCGGCATTCCTATCGATCAGTGGAGCATGCAAATCAGACCTTATTGGTTCATCCGCTGGATTAGCGGCGTGATGATTTTCGCTGGACAAGTTATCTTCGCCTACAACACATTCCGCACGTTGTATTCGGCGGCACCGGCACTGACACCGGCTGCGAAGGCTCAGGAGGTTAAAGCTTAATGAACGGGTATCGCTTAGGTGCAACCGGCGTGGTTGCCACCTTCTTCACCATCGTCACATCGACGGTGCTACTGCCGATGGTGCTGTTCAATCCGAAGCCTTCCGGACACGGCAACGACTACAAGAATGCCGCTATTACCAAAGTGGCCGATCCGGCCCGCGGCAGACAAATATATGTACGTGAAGGTTGCTTCTACTGCCACACGCAGTTCACGCGTTTGCAAGACCGCGGCTACGGCCCGCTTGTGAAAGCCGGCGATTACGTGCAAGAGACGCCGCACCAACTGGGCACTGCTCGTACCGGTCCGGACCTCACCAACGAGGGCGGCAAGTTTCCCTCCGAGTGGCAGAAAGCGCACTTGATCGAGCCTCGTTCCGTGAAGCCGGGTTCGATTATGCCCAGCTTCAGCTTCCTGTCCGATCGCGATATGAACGACCTGGTCGGCTACATTCAGACCTTGGGCAACATGCGCAAAGTCGAGCACTATGTGGAAGCGCCTGAAGAGTTCAAGGCGGCTCTCGCTCGCAACACAGGCAAAACCAGCACCACCGCTGATGCCTCAGCCAACGCCGGACGCGGTATCTATACGGCCAACTGTGCGGCTTGCCACGGCATGGAAGGCCGCGGCAACGGACCCAACGCCATTTCGTTGGAGAAGAAGCCGGCCAACTTCACCCGCCCGTTCTACAAGCAATATCCGGACGACTTCTGGTTCTATCGCATTACCGAAGGAGTTCCCGGAACCCGTATGCCTCGCTGGGGAGAAACTCTCACGGAAGAGCAACGCTGGTATCTGGTGGCATACCTGAAGACCTTGCCGAAAGATCAGGAAGAAACGGTCGATAGCCTCGATCAACTCAACCCGGTGGACGTAATCAGATTGCCGAAGTTGTCAGGTCAAATCTGGGAGCCGGCTTCCGGCAGCCAAAGAGGAGAGTAAGCAATGTGTCCTAACTGCATCCTTAATCAAGCCGGTTTGGCAAGCGGAGTGTATGTCGCCTTCGGCGTCTGCTTCCTCTTCTTCGTAGCCGCTATCGCAGCCATGGGCTGGGCATTCAAGAACGGCGAGTTCGACGATATCGAAGGGTCGAAGTTCGAAATGCTCGACGATGCGGAAGACTCAATCTTTGTAAAGCACGCAAAGCAGCGCGTGGATAACGCGCGCACCGCGCGTCAAGCTAATCAGTAACAGGAGATACGGAAGTGCCGGACGAGACAGAACCAAAAGCGAAAGCCGCCACAGTGGCGGCAGCGCCCGCACACGCAGAAGGCGCAGAGCATTATGAGGAAATCGCCGAGTATCGCATCGGCGAAGGTCCGCCGCCAATCGCGCTCGTTGTCATGTTCGTTCTTATCGTCCTCTGGGCGACCCTTTCCTGGATTCCCTTCTTTGGATACTAGTTGGCGCAAATGAAAGCTAAACACCTAATTCCGATACTTCCGATTTTGACCCTGCTTGCCGGCTGCGGACAAACGAGCTTAACCCTGAATGGGGGCGCGGCCAGCAATATGGCGGGCGCGCAGCTAACTGCCACCCCGGCCGAGCTAGTTGTTTATCCTAACGACCGTCCGTCGATTCCCGACGGAGCGCAGACGTTCAAAGAGAACTGCGCCAGCTGTCACTCTGCAGGCGGTGCCGGTGCAGCTGCCAAATTCGACGAGCAATGGGCGCATTCGACCAAGCCAATCGACATCTATCGAACGATCGCCTTTGGCGGCAGCGACACCAATAAAGCCAACAACAAGCACCCGCAATTCGAGGGTAAGCTGAGCGTGCGCGAGATATGGAACCTGGCTGTGTACGTCAAATCGATGGGACAGCCGGCGCTTACCGACAAAGAGATTTCCGACATCGATCCCGTGTTTGGCTCTAACTGTGCCGTATGCCATGGCACCAAGGGCGATGGCGACGGCCCGCTTGCTCGCAACCTCGAGCCGATGCCGGCCAACTTCCAGCGCTTCGACCGTTTCTTCAACCGCACGGATGACGTTCTTTTCGACCACATTGCCAACGGCATCCGTTGGGAAGGCATGCCCAATTTCCTCGGCAAGAAAGACGGCAAGAAAAACGTCAATTTCGACGAAGCCTATATTCGCAAGCTGGTGCAGTATGTGCACAAGTTTCACGTCAATAACGCAGCCGTGTTGACTGCAAACAACGTTCCGACACCCGGTGCATCGGCTGGAGTAGGCTCATCCGCTGGAGCAGCCACAGGCAGCAGCACCGCACCAAATGCAACAACAGGTACAAGTTCGGCACCGGCAGCGGGCACACAAAAACCGCAGGGCGCACAATAATAGGGAAACCTAGAGGATTTACGATCATGACTGATGGAACTTCCAGACGAATACTTCTGAAGACGGCCGCAGCGATTCCGCTGGCTTTCACCTTCGGTCTTGCCTTCTCGCCCTTATTCCGCTTCTTGTTGCCCACGCGCAAGCCGCTGGATTTGCTTGGTCCTTCGGACCAGCCGGCGCCTTTGAAAGATGTGAAATTCACGGATGCGGATTTCCCGAAAGCTTGGACGTGCATTCCTTTCACCTTTGAGCAGCAATATAAGGAGTACAACCCGGAAGGGCGCGAGGTTCGCAAGATTCCCGGGTTCATTCTCAAACTTCCCAGTGGCGAAGTCGTGGCCTACAGCCGCATCTGCCCGCACCTCGGTTGTATCTTCAACTATGTGCCGGACCCCGCGGATGTCGCCAAGGGCTACAACTATGCACACGCCACGAATCCTATGTTCGCTTGCCCTTGCCACTTGAGCGTTTATGATATTGCCAACAACGGCAAAGTGGTCAGCGGTCCGGCGCCGCGTCCGCCACGCAGATTCGAACTGAAGAAAGAAGCTGGTAGTTACACGATCGTGTCATTGGAGGCTGGGGGAATTGCCTAACGCATCTGAAGGGTTGATCGGAGGGATCAACAAAGCCAACGACTGGCTGCAAACTCGCCTGAACAACATCGATATTTTCGATGAGCACTTCCAGGCTGAGGCGCAAGAAAACCCGTTCTACGCGGCGGGCGGCATATTCTATCTGGTGTGGTTTATCGTCATCCTCACCGGATTGCTTTTGATGATTTGGTACATCCCGACAAAAGCCGCCGCCTTTGATTCCATCCTCAACATTCAGCACAACATTCCTTTCGGCAACATCATCCGGGGCATGCACAAGTATGGCGCCGACGCCATGATCATCGCTGCCACTATTCGTCTCTATCGCATGTTCTTAGCGGCCGACTTCAAACCCAGTCGCGAGTTCAACATTGCCATTGGTCTAATCACACTTCTGCTTTCCATGTACTCCGGGTTGACAGGCTACCTGCTCATCTGGAACCAGCGCGCGTTTTGGGCTACCAAGGTGTTCGCCACCTTCCCAACCTACATGGATCAGTTTCCAGTGATGGGCGACTTCTACCTGCCCCTGGTCAAATCGATTCACATGGGCTGGAACACAGCTGAATTTTTGTTGGGGGGCGGCGCCGCCATCACGCAGGAAACGATCACGCGATTCTTCTCTCTGCACCTGGCGTTCTCGCTGATTCCGCTCATCTTTGTAGAACTGTATTTCTACAGAACCGGGTTTGTGCGCATTCCAATCAACTGGATCAAGCGCAGCGCGATCATTGGCTGGCTGATTGTCGTATCGATCATCATGCCCACAGCGCTCGGTCACCGCTCTAATCCTGACGTGACGCCGCTGCCGATTTTGTCCGACTGGTACTTCCTGGGCTTGTACCAGATGTACAAATATCTCGAGCCTGTAGTCGCTACTGAAATCACACTTGTCATTCCACTGACCGTTATGGTCTTGCCGTTCCTCGATGTGTGGATCACCGGCCCGGAAAAGGACATCATGAAGCGCCCGCTGATTTTCATGGTGTCGTTGATGGCTCTTATTAACTGGTTAGCGTTCTCCGGGCTGATCATCGTGAACATTGCCAACATCCACAATGATCCGCCGTACTGGCGCGACTTCCTGTGGATGATGGTCAACCTCGGCGTGCTCATGCAGCTGGGCGTATACATGTGGGGCATCCCGGATGTGCGGCAGAAGATTGCGCTCGCCAAGGGTGCTTTGACGATGGCTATCGTCATGACCATCCAGAGCGTGCTGGCATTCATGTATTTCTTTATGGCTCGCACCGAGATGTTCTTTTCGCCGCTTACTCAGGCGTGGACATATGGATTCTTCCGCATTTTCATGGGCGGCAACGCCGACCAAGCGGAAGGATTGGTACGCAAGTTGGTGGCTGAGCACAGCCAGCCGCCGTATTGGTTCGTGCATGATTTGCTTGCTAAAGGCGGCGACGTGCCGTCCGCTGATCTGATCAAACAGTTGGATCAAGTTACGCAGCAAGGAACGATCCTGGATGGAATTTTCAAACTGATCCCCACATTCCAGGTGGACACGGCTTGGGTCATCGAAAAGATGAACGCAGCGCACATTCCTATGACCAAGCTCGACGATGTCCTCAAGACTCCGACGGCATACGGTTTGACCGATGCTCCCAACCTCGTATATCGCGGCATGATCGATTTCATGGTCACCAACCGTTGGATGTTCGACTACGTGACTTTCACCGACCGGATGAACGGGGCAGTTAAGCCCTATCCGATTGAAGTGCCGCCGCTTGATTGGGGCTGGATGATTGCCGGCCCGGTTTGCGCTGTGCTGTGCTATTGGGCATGGTGGCACATGCGCAACTTGTCACCGCAAGCGGCGACTCCGCCTGCGGCTAAGCAGCCGACTGCAGCAGGGACGAGGTAGCACCTGATGCAACGGGTTAACGGTGTTGTGAGATGGGGCGCGTTTGCACTGGCGACGTATACTCTGTCTTTGTTTTTCGCCGGTTGGCGGGAAATAAACACCACCGGGCACTGGACCGGATTTCTTCTGCTGGCTGCCGGAGTCATTCTCACCTCCACGTTGCTCATGTTGCAGGCATACTGGATCTACTTCGAAGAGAAAAACAAAGGCACGCTCAAGACCGGACATAAGCTGTTCGACTCGGTGCATGCATTTGTCGAAGCTCGTTTTCCAGACAACCGAATAGTCAAACTGATTCAGCCAGTAATCGTTACTGATCGAGAAGGAAACAATAAATGAAAGGCGCGACCCCGATTATTGTGATTGTGTGCGCACTGCTGTCGCTTATCTGCGGTGTAGTGCTCATGCCGGTGTCCGAGCTGCTGCCCTCCACTCTCACTAGCGGCTCATGGCTGCCTGGCTTGTCTCCGGTGAGAAGCTACGACGCCATGCAAGCCGTGCGCAACATCGGCAATTCGTTTACCGGCGTGCTCTTTCCGAATGCCATGCAGGAAACGGGACCAGCACCAGCACCGCAAAATGGGCAATCGGATGACGTAAAGAAGGCGATCGATCATCCGATGCAGGGCGGCATTCCAGGCGAAGTGCGCTCATACGTCGCTTATGCAATATTTCTTTCTCTAGCCATGATTTTCGCTGCCATCGCCATCAATGCGGTGGGACGCTGGGACAGCGAAGAAAAAACAATTATTCCGGCCAAGAAGTAATAGGTGAAAGGTAGGGGTATCTAACAGTGGCACTACAACCGCTATATACAGATGCGTTAACCAAGGCGACGCTCGTTTGCGAAGATTGGCTCAACAAAATCTGCACCAGCAAATACAATCCGTTCTATTATCACGGCGCACTGCCCCAGTTTTTCCTCTGGGTGCTATTCCTGTCCGGATTGCTTCTGTTTGCGTATTACGTTCCGACCATCGACAATGCCTACGCGTCGGAGCACTTGATCAACGCCTATACCTCAGTGAAGTACATCACTGAAACGATCCCGTTTGGTTATTTGATCCGCGGTATTCACCGGTATGCCGGCGACGCGATGGTGATCACCATCTTTCTGCACGCGCTGCGGGTGTGGTTTACGGACCGCTATCGTCAATACCGTATCGTTCAGTGGTTGAGCGGTATCGTGCTTTTGGCGCTCGTGTTTATCATCGGTCAAACCGGTTATTACCTGGTATGGGACACTCGCTCTCTAATTCTCACCCGCATGACTGTTGCCGCCTTTGGTGCGCTTGGACCGATTGGTGATCCGCTTCAGTGGTGGTTCTTGAATGGTAGAACGATCACTAACTTGACGTTGGCCAACTTCCTCTTCATCCACATCGGACTTTCTTTCTCCTTGCTGTTCGGCTTGTGGATTCACTACGTACGCATGCAGCGTCCGATTGTGACACCGCCGCCGGTGGTCAACTATGTTCTGTTCGCCCTGGTTACGCTGTCCGTATTCTTGTTCCCGATCGACATGCCGACAATGGCTCAGTTGGCGGAGCAGCCGACGCAGTTCAACATTGATTGGTTCTTCCTGTGGCCATATTGGCTGATGAGCGTTTTCCCGCCCCTGGTGTTCTGGGCGATTGTGGCAATCCTTACTTTCCTTGCTTGTTATTTGCCTTACATGGTGAAGACGCCGCCTATTCTGTCCGCGGAAGTCGTCGACAACAAATGCACCGGCTGCCGCCTGTGCTCGTTGGATTGCCCGTACGCGGCTATCGAGATGGTGCCTGCGCCTGCGGGTTCACGCTTCAAGTTGCTGGCGACCGTCATGCCATATCGTTGCTCGGGCTGCGGCGTGTGCGTCGGCGCCTGTGCATTTGACGCGATTGACTTGCCCGATTTGCTGGACTCCGACGTCACGGCCAAAATTAAGGCCCTGGCGGCCCAGGCGTAACGCCTGCGGTATCACCGTTTTACTCGAAGGAATTCCAAGATGGCTCCAAGAATAATTAACCTGGTTTGCGAAAGGTCATGCGACCTCACAGATCACGTCGACGAAAACGGCAAATTGAAAGATGTCGATGGCGCGTACGTCGTTAAATACCCTTGCTCCGGCATGATTCAACCGCTGCAAATCGAAGCGGCATTGAAAGCGGGCGCGCAGGGCGTGATCGTGACGGGCTGCCAGCTCGGCGATTGCTATTATCGCGAAGGCAATAAAATGATTCGCGAGCGCATTTTGGGCGATCGTCCGCCAGGTCTGAAGAAGGCTGTGGATCGTCGTCGCGTCATTGGCTTGTGGCTGTCGCGAATTCAGCCCGAGCGGTTTATCGGCGAGGTGAAGGAATTTAGCTCTTTCATCAGCAATTTGCCTAGTGAGCCCGCTGCTGCTGCCGGCGCGGCGAAAGCAGAGAGGTAATTGAAATGGCTGCCAAAGAAAGCAAACTTACAGACGTCCAACTGATTAACCGCTGGTTCTGGTTTTTCGTTTTCTATTTCACCTGCATTCTGATCATCGCCGCTTTCGGCTTGGTCGCGGAATTCTAATTAGTTCTGTTCGGCAATCGTGCTCGTCAGTTCTGCTGCTCATGAGCTGATCCAGTATTGCATTGCGGAATCGGAATCGGGGTCGGGGTCGGGGACATGTCTGGATGTCGCGGTTAGCGATCATCAAATTTGTTGACGCCAAGTGACTAAACGGATCTGGCGACGCGTCTCAAAAGCCGCCGTGGAGCAAGCTTTTCGGAGTTTGTGCTGAAAGGCGCTAATTCGCCTTTTATCAACTCAGGAGTTGATCGCCCATAGTGAGATTTATGAGCTAGCTGCTCCGGCGAAAATTCGCGTCAATGAGCCGAAGGCGCGGCGACTTTGTTGACAGGCATTTTGAACAGAAGGAGCAGAATCGCGCCGACAACTTCCAGCGCGATTGATATGGCGATGGCTGTGTGCACGTTGTGATCGAATGCCCAGCCGATGACGAAGCTGCCGGCGAACCAGCAGATTCCATATACGAGACCGTAGGCACCATACGCGATACTACGATTTTCGGAAGGAATGAGCTGCGCGACGATTGCCTTCGCGAGCGATTGCTGAAAGACCATGCCGGCTCCCCAAAGCAGTGAGCCAAGGAAAACTACGATTAGATTGTGCGAGAACACAAGCAGTGCGATGGGCGCGCAGAGCCACGCTAGAATGCGTACAACGTTGAACCCGAATTTGTCGAATAGCTTGCCGAGTGGGATGGCGGCGGCCGCTTCGGCGGCCATCGCTACGGCATAAGCAATCGGAACGAGGCTGGCGGAAAGGTGAACGTGTGATGTCAGTCCGTAGGCGATGAGTGGGAAATCGACGAATCCGGCGGCGACGAATCCGAGCGCTATTGAATAGAACCAGAAAGATCGCGGTAGTTTTGGGCTCGCGGAACTGTCAGGCTTGGCGGGCTGCGCCTGCTTCATAGTAAGCCAGGCGGTTCCAAGGCAGAGCATGGCTAGTGCTCCGGGGATGGCGAGCCATCCTAAAGCGAGTTGGTAGCTGTGGCTATAGAAAAGAATGGCGGCGACCGCCAGCGGACCGATTACCGCGCCTGTTTGATCGAGTGTGTGGTGCAAGCCGAAGGCGAATCCTTTGTTGTCACCTGCTGCTTCGGCGAGCACCACGTCGCGCGCCGGTGCGCGCACGCCTTTGCCGAAGCGTTCGGTGAAAATTAAGACGGCGGCCGCGGTCCAGCTATTCACCAGAGCGAGCGCGGGAGCGGCGACCAATGTGAGCAGGTAGCCGATTCCGATTGTCGGCCAAATGAAGCGTTGGTCTCGAGCGAAGCGCCCGCTGCCCATGCGGATCGCATACGCAAGCAGCTCGGAGAATCCGGCGATGAAACCGATAGCAGCACCGGTCGCTCCAAATGTCGCCAGATAGGGGCCGATGATGCTGCGCGCGCCTTCATAGACGACGTCGGCAAATAGGCTGACGACGCCGAGCAGAACGATGACGCGAAATGAAGCTGTGTTGTTTGGCAATCTGGCGATTAACTCCGATCCGGACGCTTATTGGCAGACGGACTTATATTAGACCGGATCGCCTGTCGTTTTCCATCATGGAAATGCTCGCCCTCTCCCAGCGTTCCAAATTTCGTTCCGAATGTCATTACGTAGACCTATACTTGCTGTCTCACGGTCGCCTTTTATTCTGGAGGCTAGCTCTAGCGCCCGGCCCTCCTTAGCGAACTCAGTCTCCTTCAAGTAGCGCAGCGCGGTTCCAAATGCGTCGTAAGCTTGTTCATATTGGCGCGCGTCTAGATAATTATGTCCCAGTTCATGCCAGCATTGGCACAACTTGTATCTGTCTCCTATCTGCTGATAGAGACCAATTGCTTTTTGGTAGTCTCCGGTCTCATAGTAGGACAATGCCTCTCCGGCTTTCCCTGTCGGTCGCACGGTCGCGAGTTCGGCTCTTAGAGCGGCATGATCGGTCTGCGCATTGTTGGTCCAAACTGCCAAGCCTGCGCATATCACGATAAGGACCACACTGAATAAAGCGAAGTAGCGCCATTCCCGCGCAGTAGGAACCATTCGGATGGAAGCCGTGGTCACCTCTCCAGGCACGTTCAGTTCCGGGAGATCAACAGGATCACCCGGTTCGACTTCCAAGTCTGGAATGGAATCCAGCGGCAAGCGTAATAAACTGCGAATCCAGCGGGCGTATTTTTGTATGATCTCGTTCGGATGTCGTTCTAGAAGACTGAAAGCGCGTGAACGTGTCGGCTGGATGAAATCTCTTTGGCGAAAGAGCAAGCAATCATCGCCAACATCGAGCTGTTCGAAGAGCGCGGGATCCTCAGCCAGGCAGATCAATGATGAGTAGATGATCCATGCGGAGAAATTGTCGAGCTCCGCGTTGAAGTCTGAGGCTTTGCGGGCAGGGTGTTGGTAGTTAGGATGACCGAGTTCGTTGGCTGGTTGTCCGGCTAGTCGTGGAACGTACATGCCGTCGTAATCGACGAGGCGCAGACCCGCAGGCGAGACTATGATGTTGCCGTGTTGAAGGTCACCATGAGCGATACCATGACAGCGTAGACCGAATGTTAATTGCTTGAACTCTTCTGCGAGCTGCCGCAGTTTGTTAGGCTCATGCACATTGGCGCTCATGTATTCGGTGAGAGTGGGACCTTCAGCCCATTCCATTTTTAGGATGGGGAACCAGTCGCCGCGCAGGCGCACGCCTTCATATAGGTAAGCGAAGTTAACAAAGAATGGCAGGTTGAGCTCGCTGAGGGTCGTTTCGATCTGGTGATAGCGAGATTGTTGCTCGGGAATGTCTCGAAGAAAGCAGCGTACGGCCCAGTATTTGTGAATGCAATCAATGCGATAAACGCTGGCGAAGTTACCGGTTTGTGGACGCGGCAAACCAAGTGCCGTTAGCTCGACTTGGCCGGACCGCAAATCGCTATCGCTATAAGTAGTACCGGGGGTTTGTACGGCCTCGTTAAAATCCTGCGGCGACGGCCACCACTTGAGCCGGAATTTGTTCGTGGTAGTGGTGGGCGTCTGCATATTATCGTTGTACCCAACGGGCAAAGGCTCAGCTACAGCGGGCTTCCGCCCGCCGGTACAGCGGGTTTCCGCCCGCCGGTACAGCGGCGGACGGCCGACGCATCGCGTCGCCCCTACACGAACCTCTGCCGTTCCTGCTGTTCTATGTGGTGTTCCGCACAACTTCGCGGGTAAATGCCACCATTTGTTTCACAAATTCGTTATAAACCCTCTTGCTGTGCTTGGCTGCGCGCATGTCTTCAAGTTAAAGTTCACGATAACGCGTGCAACTTCCTCGGCAGGCGCGCTTTTTAGGGGTATCCGATGCGTAAACAACTCACCGGTGGAGTCGCAGCACTCCTCACGATGCTATCAATGTCCGTTTTCACTAACTCAACAGGTAGTGCAGTAGGCACCAAAACGGTAAACCACATTAATACGCTTGCTGCGCTTTCCGGCGTTGCCGCCCCGGATGTAGAAGACTCTTCCGCTGCTGATTATTTGACATCGGTTTGTGGACAGGGTGTGTACCATTGGCAAGAAAATAAAATGCCGATCAAAGTTTGCATCTCCTCCGGTGCCGGTGTGCCGGGATTCCGTCCGCAATTTGCCGGCATGGTTCGGCACGCGTTTAGCACGTGGGCAGCGGCTTCCGGTGACAAATTGTCGTGGAAGGAAGTGAAAAGCCCGTCGGAAGCTGACGTGAACGTCGGCTGGACCGACCAGGTGACTCAACGGGCCACTGGAACGGAAGCCGGTGAAACAAACGCCTATACGCAGCTGAACAAGGCGACCGGTCAAGGCATCATATATGGTGCGAAGATGTCGCTGCTTACTGAACTGCCCGAAAAGCAATTCACGGACAACGACATGGCGAAGACAATTTTGCACGAAACCGGACACGCACTCGGATTGCAAGGACATTCGCCGGTGCGCACCGACATCATGTATTACGCCATCAATGCGGATCAACAGCCGGCGCTGACGAGTCGTGATGAAGCGACGATGGCGCACTTGTATGCTGATTACCCATCGACGGATAAGATTGCTAAGGCCAAATAGTCTTCGATCTTAGCGGGCTTGCGCCCGCCGGTACAGGATCGTGAAGCCAACAAAAGCGGCATTGCATGGTTGCCTTGCAACCATGCAATTGCCGTCGCGATTGTTTTTGCGGGGGTTGGATTATCGCGATAATGAGTAGAGGTGGGCTGTAGGTGCCGTTGTCTCCATCCAACAGTAGAGGTTCTTCTCCAATTCGGGGATGTCCTCCACTGTATAAACGCCGCGCTTGAGCGCTTCAAAGATCATGCGCACGCGGAGGTTGTAGAATTCGATTCCGGACTCGATTTGCGACCGGTCGCGACCGAGCAGTTTTGTAGCCAGCGAAGCCAGGCGGTTTTGTACGCCGCGCACGGTAAGATTGCGTTTTCTGGCGATGGCTTTGTCGGTCAGTCCAAGCAGCAGATCGCCCAGTGTCTCTTGCTCGAGCTCGGTAAGATGGGCGTCGTTGCCACTGAGCGCTGCGGCCGTGCGCAGATTCGGATCTGTATATGAGTTGCTGAATCGCACCAGGGATTCGATGGCACGGTATAGCTTCTCATCGTCGGCCGTCTGCAAGATATAACCGTCGACTGCGGTGGTCGGGATCATGCGCTTGAGTTCTCTCATGTGGAACTCGCGATGTTGGTTTACCCAGAAGAGAATTCTGGTTGATGGCGCTACCGACCAGATCTGATGCGCAATCTTCAGGCTGCTGATGCCTGGGTTAACGGTATCGAGCACGACGAATAGCGGCTGGTGCTGGTTGAAGAGGCTTAGCGCTGTTTCGGAATTGTCTGCTTCGAGTATCGTAGTAAGTTCGTCGCCCAGGACCTTTTGAATCATTAGTCGGGCATGCTGCCTGAGCGCGGGCACTGCATCCACGATCATTGCTGTGTTAGGCATATTTGGCGTTCCTCCAGAGCAACTATAAGTCTGCTTAATGGAGGAGTTAATAGGCAAAGCCGCACCCCAACGTGCACAATTGTGCAGTCGGATTCATCTATATGCTTTTCCGTCCAACCTGCCTTGGTTGCCACCCCTTAAAAGCAAAAGCCACGCCGTGAAGCGTGTCTTCTGCCTACCGTCCCTGGTATGACCTTGTTTTTTGAACTGGGTTCGGGTCCTGGGTGGGCTGGACCCGTAGCTATGAAGATACCTTCTAACTGATCTGATCAAAACGTTTAAAGCTGCAAATTACACTGTGGAATTGTACAGTTTGACTAGAATTTGCAGCGCAGCGACAAACGGGCACGAGCGATGCTGGCGACGTCGGGTTCGGATTTATATTTAGAACGCAGATAAGAAAGGAATCCAGCGAGTGAGAGGGCGCCGGTGCCTTGCGGTGGAAGCGGCGGCTGGCGGTCGTTGTCCGATGCTTCTGCTTGTCGATCTTGCGCCGAAAGATGCTGTTCGCGAGCGCGCTCGTTGAGCGGGCTGCCGCCCGCCGCTACGGTTCGTTCTGTGGCAGATGCCAAAGCAAATGCCGGCCGCTGCGCTGCTGTCGTTGCGGGTTCGGTCGTAATGCCCATGGCACGATTCATGATCATGTTCACCAATTGGCGGTCGAACTCACGCTCGCTGACTATGGTGACCAGATTTTCCGCTTTTAGTTCGCTGAGGTCACGGCCGTAGAATTGCTGCAGATCTTCTTTATTCGGTAAGTAGATGGTTTGCCTGGTGAAAAGTTGAACGACCAGCTTTCCGTCAATTCTGTGTTGTTGGCTGAGTTCGCGGTTAATTTGAGCGATCAAATAACCGACTCGTGCGTCTTCATAAAAGCGGTCGCCTAATGACGTGAGCGTGTCGCCGGTGCCGACGATCCAGGAAGCTCTGGTGCTGTTGTTTGCCGTCAGTTTCTGAAAATAGTTGATCGAATCGGGATCTTTGCGTCGCCGAGAAACGGCATCGGTCGCTTCTGCTGCTGCTTCTTCTTGTTTTTCGCGGTCTTCTGCCGCATGTTCTTTTGCTTTTGCGATTGCCCCTGCTACAAGTACCACCCCGAGAGCAATCTCGGCTCCGGTCATGAAGCGCTTATTGGAATCCGGAGTGAACACCATCGAACGCGCGGTCACAACCAGAGTGTCACCTTTCGGTGCGAAGGCAGCGTATTCAGGTCGACCGTCGATGCCGTTGCCGTGCAATGGTCTATGGTAACCATGACCGTGGAAAGTACCGTGCCAATGGTAATGACTGGCGCTGTTGTGAGACTCGTTGCCGTTTTCGAATCCGCTGTCGAACCCTACGGTTAAACTGGCTCCGAAGATATTTGTGCTCTGGTGGTGATGACCATGCGGATGCAGTTCAGAACTCTCGAATGAATCAGGGATGACAACGTTCGTCGCGGTAGTTGGTACTATATATGGTGCGTCAGGCGAAACTCCGGTTGCGCTCGGCTCTCTTTCAAGTCTGGCTTCGCTTGCCGGCAGTTCGTTGCCGCTTCTTGCTAGGGCTTCGATGCCTTTTGCTGCCACAGATT
>DATNQY010000134.1:0-6811 GCA_036703785.1 Candidatus Obscuribacterales bacterium | reverse complement strand
AGCCCTTGCGGGATCCCCACCAAACTCATCACCACTTCGAGACTAACGCCCCTCGTGGATTCGACACGTTTCGTTTGCCTTCTACTCAAAATTATTGACAGGCTATGTTCATGGCTATTCAGTTATCAGGGTTCAGATTTGTGCCCGCCCGCACCGTTTCTGATGCGTCGGAGGCTCAACTGCCGTCCATATAGACACAAACTTGCATCACTAAAACGATCACGTTTGTGACGCAAAAAACCATCGTATCAGATCGCGGCGGAATTTGCACCAACGCTCAAAGAAATTTTGTTTCCATGTCAGGCACCGCAGGCAAATGAATCCCGACTCATCTATTGGCACCACACGCGGTGCCTGACTCCAGCGTGATTCGGTTAACGGCGACAGCTCGACGGTGAAAGATAACTGTAGGGGCGAGGCATGCATCGCCCCTACCAGACACAACCAGCAGCAACTGAGCCATTTAGTAACCAAATTCCCTAATTAATGAAGGTAATGTCTTCGTAACCTCTTCACGTGGGTACGAGAGAAGAGAGCGCGACCTAGAGTTAACCTGATGCCCCTACAAGATTCCTTCGGGAAAAAAGCGAGCAAACGGCCGGAGACTGCCGACCAGCCGAAGGTTAACCGTGCCAAAAATCTGTCCGGCGCTCCCAATATCGACGAGTTGATGGAGGCACTGCGCTCTGCGCAGGAAACGATCAGACAGCCGGTGATGCTCACCTGGAGAAAGCCGATTCAGGGCGGCTTTCTGCTGACTGTCATTCGAAACTCCGACGAGGATTATCAGCCCACCTGGATTCTGCACGAAGATAAAAAAGAAAGCATGGACGTCCTCTGGACGTATACAACTAGCGACACAGAACTCATTTACAACCTCATAAACGAGCAGGTCGCCGAATACGAGCCAGGACGCCCGAAGGCCGTTATTCCGGAAAGCCTGCGCCCGCAGCAACCGGCGCCTAAGGCGCCCGAGCCGGCTGCCGGCTCACAGCAGCCGCACCCGGGTCAGCCGCAGTTCTTCGAGAATTACGAAATCATCAACACGATTGGCCAAGGCGGCATGGGCATCATCTACAAAGCCCGCGACCGCAATGATGGGCAATTCGTGGCCCTCAAGGTGTTGCGCGCCGACTTGATGGTGGACAAGTCGAACATATCCAGATTCAAGCACGAAGCGGCTGCGGTTCGCGGATTGAAGCACGCCAATCTGATCGCGCTCAAGGAGTTCGGTTTGTCCCGATTCGGACAACCGTTTCTGGCTATGGATTATCTCGAGGGTGTTGAACTGAAAACCGTACTCGAGCGTTGCAATCATCTCGATATACCGACCTTCGTCAACGTTTTTACTCAGATATGCGATGCCCTCGCCTACACACACGAGCAAGGACTCGTCCATCGCGATCTCAAGCCCGGCAACATCATGCTGGTCAAAAATGCCAGCGGACAGGACACTGTGAAGATCATCGACTTCGGCATCGCCAAGTCCTTGCGGGAGCAGACGACTGTCTCGATAACGTCGTACGGGCAATTTCTCGGCAGCCCAGCGTACATGAGTCCGGAACAGTGTGGTGGCGCCGTGCTTGATTCGCGCTCCGATATTTACTCGCTCGGTTGCGTCATGTACGAGGCGATTGCCGGCGTGCTGCCATTCAAGCACGAAAACATTCTCAAAACAGTGATGGCACAAGTGCAAGAAATGGCGCCGCCCTTCTCGGCAGCTCGTCCGGACTTGAGCATTCACCCTCGTTTAGAAGAAATCATTTTCAAATCGCTGCAAAAAGATCCCGACGATCGGTACCAGACAGCGCGCGATCTTAGCGAAGATCTTTGGGGTTTCGTAGCCAGCGGATTGTCGCCGGCTCAGTCTGCTCCGGCACCCCCGGCACTGCGTCCCTTGGCTCAAACACAGCCTCTCAATCGGCAATCGGTCGGACAAATTCAAGCGTCAACGGTAAGTGAACCAATAGCAGCACCCGGCTTCCCATCGGCACTGTCGGCGCAACCACCAGCACCAAAACCCCAAGCCGCGCCTGGACCACATGTCCCACCACAGCAACACTCTTCACCGCCGCAACCGGTACCGCCGCCGGCGTTTTTCCGACAAGGCGCGCCTCAGCCGCCAATGCCTGCACAACCGAATGTTTCATCGGGGCAATTGCCGGCGTATAGAGACGTACCGTCGGGGCAATGGCCTGCGTACAAAGATGTTCCATCGGGACAAATGCCTGCATACCGCGAACAACCGTCGCCGGTTGCGCCGGCGCCGCAGCAAATGCCACAGGCGCCAGCGCAGCAAGCCCGTCAGCCGGAGCAGCCGGCTCCATCGGAAATGGCGATGGCACTATTGCGTGGCGGTGGCGTGATTAACGACAAGATGCTGATCATCTTGCAAGACTGCGTGCAGTCTTTGCAGAGCGGCGAAATCACCTTTGAACAAGCGGTGACCATCATCAAGCATGCCTCGGGCAAGCACGGCGACTAGGGGCGGGGCAACGCCCAGCCATCAGCCCAGAAGCGCTCGACTCAATCGGATGATCCCTTCGCGAATGCTGTCTTCATGCATGTCGGCATATCCCAACAAGAACTCGCCGGACTCGTGTCCATCTAAATACGTGAAGCGAGAACTGGATATGCCGACGCCGTAGTCCTTGGCGCGCGCGATGATTTCTTCATCGCTGAATTTCAAACGAAATCGCGCAAGCACGTGCATGCCGGCGTTCTGTCCGATCACGCTGACGTTCTCGTTGAAGAACAGTTTGAGTGCGTTGAGCAACACGGTGCGGCGTCGCTCGTAAATCATTCGCATCTTGCGGACGTGCCGTTCGAGATGTCCTTCATTGATGAAATCGGTGAGAACATGTTGTTCGAGCATCGCAGACTGTCTGTCCGACAGAACTTTGGCGGCTGTCATCACCTGAATAAAACGATGAGGAACCACGAGATAGCCGATGCGAATTGCAGGAAAGAGAACTTTCGAAAAGGTGCCGGTATAAAACACGCAGCCCGCATTATCAATACCCTGCAGTGCCGGCAGCGGGCGTCCCTCATAGCGATATTCGCTGTTGTAGTCATCTTCGAGCACGATGGTGCCATTTTGCGCAGCCCAAGAAAGAAGCTCGAGCCGGCGCGACAGAGGCATGACGGTGCCGGTTGGATATTGGTGCGACGGAGTCACGTAGACGAGTTTCAAGCGCTCGGATATCTCGGGCAATCGAGAGACGATCAATCCATCATTGTCCACAGACAGAGGGACGATACGCGCTCCTTGAGCGGCACAAGTATGGCGAACAGCCGGATAACCGGGATTTTCCACGCCGACCAAGTCGTTGTGATCGATTAGCACGCGGGAAACGAGATCCAGCGCTTGCTGCGAACCGGAGACGATGATCACCTGCTCGGCATCGCAACGCAATGCTCGCGATCTAGATAGATATGATGCGATCGCCTCGCGCAGCGGTTTATGACCGGCGAAGTCGAAAGAGTAGCCGAAAACGGTGTATTCCCTGTTCTTGCAATGGTGGTTGATCAGCCGCCGCCATTCCTCAATAGGTAGCTGCTCCATGGCCGGCGGTCCAAACCCGAAATTGATCTGTTCGTGCGAGCGCGGCTGCTTCAGCACTGTGCTGCCCAGAACATATTTGCCGTACCGGGAAATCTGCTCGAGCCCGGTATCGGCCATTGCTGTCGGGTGGCTATTAACTACCGGCGGCGAGGCTAAAAGCTGCTCCGGCAGGTGGTCGCTGACAAAAGTGCCGGAACACGGCACGGTGTGGATGTAGCCTTCAGACAGAAGGCGATCGTAGCTTTCGGTGACGGTGGCTCGGGCGATGCCTAGCGATTCAGCCAATAGCCTGGTAGACGGCAGCCGCTGTCCGGCACCCATGCGTCCGGTAAGAATCAGAGCACGCACCTGTTCGTACACCTGGTGATGCAGCGGAAGCTGGCTCTGATGGTCGAGGGTAATCGCTAAAGTCATATGAAGAACTGTTTACCGACTGGACTACCAGTAAAACCCAAAACTGGCTCTTGCGCAAGCCAGTTTCTCTTTATAACCTTTAGAAATGTG
The DNA here is from genome assembly GCA_036703785.1 of Candidatus Obscuribacterales bacterium. Lineage (GTDB taxonomy): Bacteria > Cyanobacteriota > Vampirovibrionia > Obscuribacterales > Obscuribacteraceae > JADYXS01. The sequence continues at coordinate 2,742 of DATNQY010000134.1, read as the reverse complement.
TCCCACCGGCGGCTCGCCCGCTTCTCTTTGTTCTCCCAAAATGCGAGGGTATGCATGATTAGTGGCACAGTGACCTTCCCCCTGGTAGCCTCGGACCCTGAACACAAAATCGATGACGGACAGGAGCATCTATTAACCGCAATGGCGGCAGACACGGCGCAAGCCGAAGCCAACCTTGCGCAAGCACTGAATAATCTCGATCAGGAAACATCGGAGCAGCTAAGCGAGCAGCTGCATGTGGTGGGCGAAATGCTGTCGGCGCTGGCCGAACGGCATATCCGGCGAGGCGAAAACGCCCGCGCCGAAGTCCTGTATCTGCGCGCCATTCAGGTGTTTTGCACGGCGCTGCGCTCAGACCATCCGTTAATAGCGCTTGCCCGCGACAATCTAGCTGGACTTTATAAGGCGCGCCGCCAGTATGCCCTGGCGGAAAGCCTGCAGCGCACTGCGCTTGCCGATTTGAAACGTTATTACGGCAAGCCGCATGCAGACGTAGCAATCACCATGTGCAATCTGGCGGACACCTGCATGATGACAGGCCGCAGCGAGGATGCACGCAACCTGCTGCGCGAAGGCATCGATATGTTCCGCCGCTTGTTCGGCAATGACGATGCCCGCGTGCGTGACCTGGTGGCGCATTTCGAGACATCGCTCAATCGGTACAATCAGAGCCTGACGCCGGCGGTTTAGCCGAACTATACTGGCTCCATGAGCCGTTGGTTTTCCTCAATTCATCCCGCAATCTTGATCGTGCTTCTCGGGAGCACGGCAGCTGTCGCGGCAGACGAACAGCCGTCATTGCACGGACAAGTGCAGCGTAACTCGGCACGCGTGCAGCGGCCGGACATCCGGAGCGGGCGGGACGCCCCCGCTCCAGTAAGCGTCGGCGCACACATTAATGACTCGAATTTCTCTAAGTTGCCTACATCGTCGGCCGCCGCCGCCCTTGACGCCCAAGCAGACACGCAAATGAGCGACGAGCCGCTCCCGGTTCAGCTCGATTCAGGCACGCACTCGGACAAACTGGACAGCAAGCAGACCGCCGCGACGCCCGCCATCCCGGCGAGCAAACCAGTGGAAAATACGTACACCGCCAGCGGAACTCCGATCGCCGTTACCAAAAAATCCGCTACCGGCAAGTCGATCACCATTCGCCTTAAACGTTTCCGCTCCTTACAAGAAATGGAAGTGGTTTGGGAAGCGCTCAATCTCGCGCTCAAAATGGAAAACAAAGGCGGGGACGTAACCATGCTCCTGGACATGGAAGCGGTGAATGCCGCAAACAGACACAACACTATGTTCACTGAGTTCCAAGAGCACCGCGGACAGGCTGAAGAAAGACTGGTAACCGTGCCAGCGTTGATGAGACAGTTTATCGACTCAGGCGGGCGTGTGCTCGCATCCGATCGCTGGGCGCACTTGTTCTACACCGCGCAGGGCAGCTCATTAGTAGAGGGCGTCAAGCTCGTCAGTGACGACGAAATCGCCGACCATCTTTTGGACACTGGAAACATTCTCGATTATTGATGGCGTGCTAAATTATCGCTTGCGCACCGGCCTTGATGTCATGTAAAAGCCAGCCTGCGCTTGATTACCCGACTGGCACATTGCAATATGTCAAAGCCTCTACAGGCAATAAGTTTACGGGATCGTTGGTCAGGGTAAAAAACAAGATGGTCCCGGGAGAATCAATCATGAGCAACGATGCCAAAAGCGCTAAGGTCGCAGAATTTTTGGAAAACCTGGCAACAGCGAGCAAGAGCTCGTTGAAGGTGAAAATTTTTGGCGATGGGGCTGACAAGCAAACGATTCTGAATCTGAATGCCGATCCGATGATCGCCGGATTCACAACCAACCCGACATTGATGCGCAAGGCCGGCGTCGATGATTACGAGCAATTCGCTCGCGACGTTTTGGCATGTGTCAAAGAAAAACCAATTTCCTTCGAAGTGTTTTCTGATGACTTCGACGAGATGGAGCAGCAGGCGCGCGAGATTGCTACCTGGGGCAACAACGTCAACGTCAAGATTCCAATTTCGAATACGAAGGGCGAATCGAGTGTGCCCATGATCGAGCGTCTCTGCGCTGCGGGCATCAGACTCAACGTCACTGCCATGACCTTGTACGAACAAGTGACCACCGTAGTGCCGGCGTTAAGTCGCGGCGCCGGTGGCTATGTTTCCGTCTTCGCCGGTCGCATTGCCGATTCAGGCAGAGATCCGCTGCCGACAATGAAAAAGACCATGGAGCTGCTCGCCGATCATCCAAACATCGAGTTGATTTGGGCGAGCCCGCGCGAGTTGTATAACCTCGTGCAAGCCGATTCGATTAATTGCCACATTATCACCGTCACGCCCGACATTCTGAAAAAGTTGCCCCTGCTCAACGGCTGTCTGCGCGGAGTGTCACTAGATACGGTGCGCATGTTTTACAATGATGCGCAATCAGCCGGATATAAAATCCGCACCAAAACACCGTCACAGAAACAGTAATCGCTAGGTGCCCGACAGCGCGGCAAAATGATCTTGCACCTGTGCAAGCATGTCCATCAGGCGTCTGTACTTTTCGGACACCCGCTTCCAGTGTCCGGCATAACCATCGTCGGCGACTTCGGCACACAGCAGCGCCATCGTCGTCAGTCCCAGACTGCTGCAGCAGCCCTTAAGCGAATACGCGACGTGCGTAAGCTCGATCGAATTGCATTCAGCGATCGCGCGTTCAAATTGACTGGTCATGCCGCGC
>DATNQY010000133.1:0-2742 GCA_036703785.1 Candidatus Obscuribacterales bacterium | reverse complement strand
GCCGAGAAGAAACAGATCAAACTCGTCGTCGAACCTACGCACGAGCACCTGCTTGCCGATCCCGACCGGCTTGTGCAAGTGCTAATCAACCTCATTTTCAACGCCCTCAAATTTACGTCGAAGGGTGGCTATGTCCAGCTCGAGGCCGAGCGTTTGCCCTGCGGCCAGCTTGAGCTGCGCGTCGTCGACAGCGGCTGCGGTATACCAGCCGGCATGGAAGAGAAAATTTTCGAGCCCTTCAAACAAACACGCGTCAGCGATGCACTATCCAAAGGTGGATCGGGACTGGGACTTTTCATCTGCAAAAGTATCGTCGAAAAACACGGCGGCACTATAGGCGCGCGCAACCACGACGGCGGTGCAGTTTTTTACCTCAGGCTGCCATTGAAGGAGAGCGAGCAGGTCGTGCATGTCCCTGCAAAGTCTACCTGTTGAGCACATTCATTTCGTTTTCCGCTTGCAGAATGCCGCGCTCGATATAGATCGGGCGCACCTCGCGGCGGAGTTGTTGGAAGTTGGCGCCGAATGCGGCGCCGAGCAAAAGGCAGATAATGCCACTGCCGATCACGGTCGGACCAGTGCCGATTTTGTCGGCCAGCATACCTGCCACCATGCTGCCGAAAGGCGCCAGCCCGATAAACGACATCGTGAACAGGCTCATCACGCGCCCACGCTTATCCTCCTCGACAATCGTTTGCAAAAGTGTGTTCGTCGCAGCCATCTGCACCATACCGCCAAACCCGACCAGAACGAGTAACAGCAAGGACGGCACCAGCCAATGCGAGAATCCGAATCCGACCAGTCCGGCACCAAATAACAGCGACGAGATCAAAATCCAGCGTCCCAATCCGAGCACGCCTTTGCGCGAAGCTAGATATACCGCTCCGATTAGAGAACCGACGCCGGCTGCAGAAGTCAACCAGCCAAGAGTGGTGGCATTGCCGCCGAAGACGTTTTTGGCAAAGGCCGGCATGAGCACCGCATACGGCATGCCGAACATACTGACCAGAGCCAGCAGAAGTATCAAAGCGCGAATCGGCCCGAAGCCAAATGCGTAAGCAAATCCTTCCTTCATTTCAGCAAGCGGATGTTTGCCCGATGCAGGCCTGCGCACAACGTTAGGCTTTATAAACAAGAGAGCGATAATCACGGCCACGAAACTGACGGCGTTGATCAAAAAGCAAATCCCTTCGCCGAACCAGGCAATGCAAAACCCGGCAATCGCCGGACCAGCAAGGCGTGTCAACGTCACGATTGAAGAATTTACGGCAATGGCGTTGGGCAACTCCTCAGGGCTGCGCAGCATGTCCACAAGGAAGGTCTGGCGTCCGGGCATGTCGAAGGCGTTGATGACGCCCATAAAAGCGCCTAGAACAAGCAGGTGCCAGATTTGGGTATGTCCGGAAAGTACCACGGCAGCCAAAAGACCGGCCTGAATCATGGCCAATGTTTGCGTGGTGATTACCAGTTTATGCCGGTTGACCCGGTCGGCAACGATGCCGGCAACCGGAGTCAGGAAAAATGCCGGTGCCTGGCTGGCAAAGCCAATCGCTCCGAGCATGAACTCGGAGTTCGTCAGCCGATAAATAAGCCAGCTGAGTGCCATCTGCTGCATCCATGTGCCCACCATGGATACCACTTGCCCCGACAAATAAAGCCGCAAGTTCGGATTGCTGAGGGCGTTGTGCGAGCCGCTGGGCGTGCTGTTCAAAGTTGGGTTGCGAACCTGCATGTGGGATTCCAGTTTACAGCAGAGTAGTTACGATCAGGCAGACGGGCGGGAAACCGTACTGTTCCGTTGAGTTCGATGGTATGACAATTCATGACTTTTTACTCAATATATTGAGCACGCGCAACATTACAACCCTCTCCTGAGTGTGGCCGCCGCAGCACCGGCAAGCGTGACCGCCTGCCTCGCTCTGCCACCGCCGCTGGTGCGGCATCGCGTTTCAGAGCCCGCAGAATCGGATGATTAGCGAATTTTAGAGCGGCGAGCGTACAGTCTGCGCCTAAAATGGAGTTGGCAGACATAAAGGTAAGAACCATGCAGACGCTGGAAAAGAAATGCCCGCTATGCGCGGAGCTGATCAAACAAGAAGCCATCAAGTGCAAGCATTGCGGATCTTTTATCGGTGCCGGCTTGGCGCCGCAAGCAACCAGGTCGTCCCGTACGGAAGCCTTCGTGTTCGTGGCTCTGCTCAGCGTTCCTTTTGTCGTCGGCGGCTTGCTTCTGGCCTGGTTTTACACCTGGCCGGCGACAGAACGAGCGCGTATAGAACAGACGTTTAGTCCGCCTCGCTAAAAACCGGAATCTGCCGGTTTAGCGGGTGACGCGCCTGGCGATGAGCCTGCGGGCGCCTCAGGCGGAAGATATGCTGGACGGTCGTCAGAGGCGGGCGGATCTGAGATGCGCGCGCTCATGATGCGATCGCCGATTTGCAGCCTATCAACCGTCTGCATACCGTCAACCACTTGCCCGAACACAGCGTATTTGCCGTTGAGGTACGAGGCCGGACGCTTCAAGATGTAAAACTGGCAGCTGGCAGAATTCGGATTCTCGGAGCGTGCCATAGCTACTACGCCCGGGTGATCATGATTTAGTTTGGGAGTTACTTCCAAGTGCAAGAATCTGGGTTTGCCCGTCTGCGGATCGACGAAGTTGCCTGTGCCGTTACCGTCTGGATCGCCACCTTGCACCACCCAGTCTTCTACACGATGGAATGTCAGCCCGTCGTAGAACTT
>DATNQY010000132.1:0-3285 GCA_036703785.1 Candidatus Obscuribacterales bacterium | reverse complement strand
AGCGCCACTTCGTGCAGGCGTTCTTCCGCTTGTGTCAGACGCTCGAGCGAGCGTTCGATTTGTCCGGCGTAGCCGAGAAACTCTTGACCGAGTCGGATCGGCGTCGCATCTTGCAAGTGCGTGCGGCCTGTTTTAATAACGTTCCAAAACTCTTTGGACTTTTTGTCCAGGCTCTTCTTCAACAGCTCGAGAGCCGGACGCAGGTGTTGTTTTGTCTCGATCAATGCGGCGATGTGCACGGCAGTCGGAATCGCATCATTGGATGACATGCCCTTATTGACGTGATCGTTGGGGTGAACGAGATTGCGATCGCCTCGCTTGCCCTTGAGATGTTCGATGGCAACGTTGGCGATTACCTCGTTGGCATTCATATTCGTCGAGGTGCCGGACCCGGTCTGGAAAATGTCCACGACGAAGTGTTGGTCGTATTTGCCGTCGGCAACTTCCATGGCTGCCTTCTTGATGGCGTCGGCCACCTTCGGATCGAGATCGCCTTGCTCGGCATTGACTTCGGCTGCTGCATATTTGATGAGCGCTATAGCCCGGATGAAGGAGCGTTGAAAACGCAAGTCACTGATTGGGAAGTTCAACACCGCGCGCTGGGTGCTTGCACCATAAAAGGCCTCTTCCGGCACTTCCATCGTTCCCATTGAATCGCGTTCTACTCTTTTGTTCATGGTACTCACGGGCATGACTATTCCTCTTGCAAACGGGCTCCTGCGCCATTGGGCGGGTTGATCATTATAGCTTTTGGCGCTCGCTGGAACGGCTTGCGACAAGCATTTGATCATAAAAGCCCGGTCTTGTCATCGAGTTGTGCCGGCTGTGCTGCTCCTCCCAATGGTAGCAGCGGGCGGAAGCCCGCCGACGTATGTAAACCAGTGTCAGCTTGCCATGATAATATTGGTGTACAGTCTCGATTTTGGCTGCCCTCCATCGCATGCAACATTTCACCCACACTCGCATCCCTACCCGCTCGCCCTTTGGAACCACCAGCGATGGGAAGTTCACGGATGTGTTCACGCTCTCCACTGCCAGAGGGATGAAGGCGAAGGTCACCAATTATGGTGCGACGCTGACTGAGCTGCATGTTCCTGATCGAACCGGCAAAGCTGACAACGTGGTGCTCGGGTTCAGCGTGCTCAAATACTACGACCACCCCATGTGTCCGCACTTCGGCGGCACCATTGGTCGATACGCCAATCGAATTGGCTACGGCGAAATATACGTCAATGGAATTCAGTACAAACTGACGCGCAACGAAGACGAGAAGCAGACTTTGCATGGTGGCGCTCGCGGATTCGATCGGCACGTGTGGGATGCGGAGCTCATCGACAACTCCGAAGGACCATGCGTTCGATTTAAACGCGTAAGCCCGGATCTCGAAGAGGGTTTTCCCGGCACCTTGACCGTATTTGTTACGTACACATTGCTGCCCGATAACGCACTGAAGATCGATTACGAAGCAACTTGCGATCAACCGACGGTACTAAATCTGACGAATCATTCCTATTTCAATTTGGCCGGTGCCGGACAAGGCGACATTCTGGACCACGAGCTCTTGATTGCCGCTGAGCATTTCACACCGGTAGACGATAAGAAAATTCCGCTCGGCGAAATTCGCAGCGTTAAGGGCACGCCGCTCGATTTCACCACCATGCGGACCATCGGCGAACGCATCAACCAGATTGGCGGTGGCTATGATCACAATTATGTGCTTAAAGCTCCGGCCGGCGCCGTCGGCCAAACTACACCTTTGCGATTTGTAGCCCGCTTGCGTGATCCGAAGTCGGGACGACGAATGGAAGTGCTGACGACGCAACCCGGGATGCAGCTTTATACCGGAAACGGACTAGACGGCAAAATTTCCGGACTTGGCGGCAAATATGTTCGTTGGGGCGGTGTCTGTTTTGAAACGCAACACTTCCCCGATAGTCCGCACCAAGCGAAGTTTCCCACCACCGCACTGAGACCCGGCGAAAAATTCACCAGCACCACGATATTCAAGTTTGGTTAAGTTGTAGCGGCGGGCGGGAGCCGCTTTAACCGAAGAATAATTTGAGTAGCAATTGCTTGGGTGCGAAGATCTCTTCCCTCTTCGGGGGCATAGCGGCCGCCACCGCCGGTTTTAGTCGCATTGGTTTGGCGATGCGCATGTCGCGAAAAACCAATTGACCGTGATCCGGACCGCATGCGACGCAATAGCGACCACGCAGACGTCGTGGTCTTCTGTGGCGAGTGAAAACGGTGTAGCAGCCCGGGCACCGAGCCTGCCAGTAGCCCTCAGGCATGTTTGCTGTAGAACTGCAGGACGATGGCGTCGAACCTATCCGCGCGCACATTTCTTTCCAAACATCGTCGTGGCCGTGTTCCGTGCCAACGATTGCATGGGCGATTTCGTGCAAAATCGTATCGAGCACGTGGGCGCGATCGTTGCGCAGCACGTAATGCTCCGACAACTCGATGCGTTTGTCGTCCTGCTTGCAGACACCGAGGCGTCTTTTGTTTCGGTTGAATTTGAATGTCCAGCTGCGCAGACCGTGTCTGTGCATCAGGCTGACACATATCTCGTGTGCTTCCGACAGCTCCATGGGTTCACCTGCGTTCAGCGGGCGCCGCAGCGCCTTCCAGCTGTTCGACAGCCACAAGTTTATCGCAGAGCTTGTCACAGGCAAAATGGTCCGAAAGCTATTCCCGGCATATATAAACGGGGCCGTTGTGATATTGAAGTTATTCCCGGCGATAGGCTGTGTGCATGTACGAAAGCCGGGTTTCGTTTTACAATTGAGGACTATGGCTTTTAATGCGGACACGAGCATGAAATGGGCGCATCCACTCGTCAAAGAGTGGTTTTTGTCGCGCTTCGGCAGCCCCACTGAGCCGCAACTGGACGGTTGGCCGCACATTAGCGCTGAGCATGCGACGCTGATTTCGGCGCCCACCGGGTCCGGAAAGACGCTGGCAGCATTTCTGGTTTGCATTGATCAGCTTGTTCGCAAAGCTATCGCCGGCAAGTTGGAGAATCGCACGGAAGTAGTTTACGTTTCTCCTTTGAAGGCATTGAGCAATGATGTACAGAAAAATTTAGAGCTGCCGCTGCGGCAGATTATGGATCTCGCTCGCGAACGTGGCATTGAGATGCCGGAAATACGCACGGCGGTGCGCACCGGCGACACGCTGGCTGACGAGCGCCGATTGATGATAAAACGGCCGCCTCATATTTTGGTGACGACGCCGGAATCCTTATACATTTTGCTTACGGCGGAAAAAAGTCGTCAGATTCTT
>DATNQY010000131.1:0-6632 GCA_036703785.1 Candidatus Obscuribacterales bacterium | reverse complement strand
ACTTGTCACAAAGAAAATCGCCAATCCCCAAATCGATCGCTCACCGTCTCTTCTCGAAAGCCAAGAGCAACACTCATGCAAAGCCAAGCGCTCGAGGTCGGCTTCCAAAGCCGACACCACAAATCCTGTGAATAATCCAGGGCGGATCGTATATACTGTATTCTATAGTTAACATACCCCGAAAACGAAATGCCTAAACGCGTTTCTTAGCTAACGCGATAACCCTAGAAAATCGGAGACCTCCGACATAGCCTAGTTGCGCAACGCCGCCGCCCGTGAGCCACCAGCCGTCGCCGCCGGAAAAGCTAAAGCCTCACCTAGTCTGCAGCCGCGAAAGCTCGGTAGACAACGGCTCGGCTTCCTTATCGCCGCCTAGTCCTGTTTCAGCCGATAGCCCATGCCGTGCACCGTCTCGATTAGTTCGGCGTCATCGAGCTTCTTGCGAATGCGTTTCACGCATGCCCGCAAAGCATCCAACCCCGCTTCCGTATCCGAACGCCAGATTCGCTCCAACAAGGCTTCCGGGCTGAAAACCTCGCCCGGGTGCCGCATGAGAAACTCAAGCAGAGCAAACTCGCGAGGCTGCAAGGAAATTCGCTTGCCGTCTCGCTCCAGAGAAAACTTGAAAGGGTCCATCTTGTACCCACCCTGCATCAGCACGTTCGAGGCAAGCACCGTGGTTCGCCGCAAAGCCGCCCGCGCTCTGGCCGACAACTCCCGCATGCTAAAAGGCTTAGTCAGATAATCATCGGCTCCCGAATCGAGCCCAGTCTCCTTTTCTACGACCGAAGATTTGCCCGTCAGCATCAGCACCGGGGCTTGCCCGCCATGCTGCCTGTACCATTTGCAGATTTCAATGCCGCTTGCCCCAGGCAACTCCCAATCCAGAATGAGCAAGTCGTAGTCGGAGACAGCCAAGACGTCCAACGCCGCATCACCGGTGTGGACAACCTCCACCGTGGCGTGCTCGCGGGCCAGGTTTTGCTCGACCATTCCGGCAAGGTCGATATCGTCTTCGACAAGCAAAATTTTGGACATGATCCCTCAGGCTTTGATTGCCGCCTCGCTAGGCGTAAGTTCTTCAACCTCTTTGGCTGCTGGCACCGTGAAAAAGAAAGTGCTGCCTTTCCCTTCCTCGCTGACAACTCCTATTTGCCCACCGTGCAACTCCACCAACGCTTTGCAAATCGCCAGTCCTAACCCGGTGCCGCCCTTCTGCGTCGCGTCGGTAACCTTGGTTTGCTCAAAGCGCTCGAAAACAGCCGTCAATTTATCAGCCGGAATCCCCCGCCCGAAATCCTGAACAGTCAAGTGGACAGCTTCGCCGTCACGTTTGCCGGCCAGAATAATTTGCGAATTATCTGCGGAGAACTTAATTGCGTTCGAGAGCAAATTGATCAGGATTTGCTGCATCCGCTGATTGTCAGCGTAAACGTCTACCTCGTCGGCTTTGACCACGATTTCAATCTTGCGATCGGCCGCAATCGAACGCACCGACTCAGCCGCTTCCTCGAGCAGATCCCGCACGTTCACATCTTCCTGAAATAAAGCCAGCTTGCCGGATTTGATCTTTTCGATATCGAGCAAATCGCGAATCAACCCGTTCATGCGCGCCACGTTGCGACTGACGACTTTGAGATTGGAAAGCCCTTGTTCGTTGAGGGTACCGAACATGCCGTCCTCCAGCATCTCGAGCAGGGCGCTCACTGTCGTAAGCGGCGTCTTCAAGTCATGAGTCACCATGCCGATCATCTCTTGTTTGCTACGCTCCGCTTCAGCCAGCGCATCAGCCATGTCGTGGAAGACTTGATCGAGATGGGCGATCTCATCGGTTCCCTTCATGACGTGGTGCAGAGGCTTGCCCTGCGCAAGACGAACGCTGTTGTCCACGAGCGTGGCGATACGCCTGGTAATCCCTCGGCTGAAAAAAATTGCCAATACAATCGTCAGCACTACGTTGAATAAGATGGCGAGGAAAAGAACGATCTTCACCGCACGGCGATAACCTGCCTGCACCTCCGGTGAGCGGTCTACCTGGTCCTGCTGCTCCTGCGCCATGCTGAGGAGCTGCGAGGCACCGACCATTTGAACCTGATGCTGCAATCGCTTGCGATTTTGGGACAATGCCCGTCTCACTTCTTCCGGCCCGAGGTGATCGTAAACATCACCAATTTGCAGCATTACGGCTTCCATATTCTTGACCGGCTGCGCACAATCATTGAGCACCTCTGTCTGCCTAGCATCCCCACGACAGAGTTCGCGCAGCGCTATGTATTGCTGGTCGACCAGCGTTATCTGTTGCCTGATCCCATTCGTGTCGAAGCCCGGACGCAGCATCGCATCGTTGTCGCATTGTTTAAACGCGGCAACGATTTCCTTCAACATTTGCGTTATTGAGTCACTGATTTTTTTGGCGTGCTCGACTCGTGTGGACTCCATCTGCTCGGCAGTGTAGAGGTGCATGAGGACGCCGACGAATGCCAGCTCGAACAACAGAGGAATCGATACCAGCACTATGCCTTTATGGACTAGTCGAAAATTGAAACGCACGAGTACCTGAAACTAAATAACCCTTTGCTTTTATGCCCAATTCGATCGCCTGGCCCATTCTGGTTAAACTCAGGCGTACACGACATTCGATAGTATAAACTTGTTCAAAAATTCAAAAATAAATGATAACGGCAAGAAAAGTGGCGCCGATGTTGGAGATCGGCGCATTTTTCCATGTGCTTTTGTCGCTTGCTAGGAGTCTAGTTGGCCGGTGGTCCAAAATTCTTGCTGCGCCGAAGCCATAGCCCAATGCCGCAACCGGCGGACAGATGGACAATCGACATGCAGATAATCGAAATCGAACTCAGCGCGGACAACTCCAGACGCACAAAAAACGCCGCGCCGGCCGCGATCAGAGCCCACCATACTGTACGCATGCCGAACCGGGCTGCACACCAGATGCCGAGGAGAAAGCTCAGGGCGAAAGACAAGGTAGCAACAGCGGTAGTTAAACCGTCTGTCCACTGCATGATGGAATCCATGTTGGCCTCCTTATTTCCGACCGGAGTCGTCGCTGTCAGCTACGGTCGAACGGAGCAGCAGCACCGTTAAACACCCGACGGCGACGTGCAGCACCGAAACAGCGGTTATCGCCTCGATGCTCAAAGGAGCCGATATTCCTCGGACGACGCAAGCGAGCAGAATAGCCAAAATCGACGGCCAAAGCGTCGACTTTAAGTATTTGGCTCCCAGCTTTAGTCCTACGAAGTAGGCGATGGCAAAGCAAAGGCCTGCCACGAGAAGCTGCAAACCCCCGGAGACGTGCATGAGGTTGTTCATGTTTGTGTCCCTTCAAATCAGCCGAGCGTAAAAACTGAACGAGGAAGGTGGCAGAAGCCTGGTCGAACAAAGTCGGGCCAGGCTCGCCACATGACGCATCAGGGTTTGACTAACCCTCGAGCCTGAGAGTCGGCAGGTTCTTCGCAATTGCATTGCCGGGATGCGCATGGCAATTGCAACCTTCGCCCTGCTCGATCATCAAGCCGTCCTGAATGGTGGGCACAGCATTGGGATGGCAGAACACCTTGATCTCGCGCAACTTGCCTGCATGACCACGCTCAGCAACCACCTCCGCCAAGATCGACTTCATCTTGAAGGCAGTCGCTTTGTGGGTGAGAGCGGTCTTCGTCATGGGATTGGGGACGAAAGGCACGAGAACGCTTTCGACTTCCAGGTCGATAGCGGTTTGGAATAGCTTACGGAAGACTGTGCATGCAGTCTGACCGCAGTAGTTGATGGCCTGTCCAAGACCGAGGAACAGGACGTATCGGCCGGATTCGCCGCGTGAGTTACGGAGTGGGACGGTCAGGAGCCTTGCAGTGCCCTTCTTGCCGTGGAAACCCTCATTGACTGTACGCTTGAGGATGTCCGCGACGTTCGGCTCGCGATGGTGCAATGCTGCAGGGACGTCCATGCGATATAGCTTGGTAATCAACACCAAATCCGTATCGATGTCATCCAGCGCCTTGCGTCCAGCGTTAGCAACGAACTTGAAGGACGGCAACGTGATCCCGCTGTCTTCGACCGTAACAACGGTTGTCCCGGACTGATCGAGAGCGAGTTTCTTCGCCATAATTTGAACCCCTTTTGAGACTAGGTTGCTGATCGAGTTGAAGACCGCTGCAAAAGCACCGGTATCAGCGAGCATTGGAAGTCAGACTCAGACACAGCGCGCATCAGGTTGAAGATGCTGCAAAAAACAGGAGACGTGCTTGAGGCGCTTGGGCTGTGTGTTGTGAATGACTCTATTTAGGAAAAACGGAAAAAAATGGCAGTGACTAACTTAAGTACTTTGACGGCGGCCACTCAAGGGACGATCGTTTAGAACACCCTCAGATCTCGATGGTAAGCCAGTCTTGACTACCCCATGCGGTCGTTGCGCCCAACCGCATGGCAACCGTGCAAAAGTGAGACAGCGGCTGGCAGCAAGTTTCAAGCAGATAGACAGTGGAGATCGCTAGCGCAATCTGTCATATATATCGGCAAGCGCATTTGTTCATATCTGTTCACACGATATATACGCCACCACCATCGTTTGCCACCACCCGCCGCGCGAGTGGTACACCGCCGTCGCTTGCGCGAGCGCTGCGAACGCCCTGCTGGTCAAAAGTGGATAGTACACCTTTTCTTTAAGTTATCGACGCAACATCTGCTGATCCAGTCCTCGTTAGTTGCTAAGTTGTCTTTGCCATTTTTTCCCTTTCCAAAAGTTTTGCGATTCACTTCCATCTAGCGCTTTCTCTGTTACTTCCACCTGCATCCGACGATGCCGGGGAGAACAGGTCTGCACCGAATGTAGTGGCGCAAAAGACTGATGTTCAACCAGTTTTCGAGGAGTCGAGAACGTGCCATCCGTCAAGAACGTCTCCCTCTGCGACCCGGATACGCTGAAGCCCTTCCCGAGCTTTAAGCACAACACAACGACCTACGTGGGCATTCCTCACGGCGGTCGATTTGCTGTCCAGGTCCAGTGGGGAGAGCCCTTCCTGTTGTGTGTAAACTCCGGAGACAGCGACATCATTTGCCGCCCGGCCTCCGAAGGCAAAGCGCTGATCGATATCACCGATGAACGCGCACCACAAATCCGCAGGCAACTGCCGGAGCTGGTCCAGGCCTTGTTCACCCGTGAACGCCGTCGCCCACAGCGCCTGTATGCGTTCTCCGTGGTCATCAAATCTGACGCCGCGGGACATCCTGTGCTCTCCAGCTACGAATATCACGTCCTCTGCCCGTCCGAGTTCGACGCGGCATTGGCGTGCAAGCTGGCAATAGACAGGAATCCAAAAGACATCTCGCCCGAGCTCATTTGCGATCGGGTCGAAGGAAATACCTGCCCACAGTGCCACGAGGTTCGCAAGAAACTCGGCTGAAGCAGAGCTCATTTGAGAGGGGACTGCAACGCAGAACCCCTCTCTTCGTTGTGAACGTCCAAACCAAAGCCACAGGATTTATTCATGAGAAACCTTCTTTGCGGTGCCGCAGTCGCCACGCTTGCACTCTGCACTTTCGCTTTCAGCCCGTCGACAGCAGTCGCTCAGACCGCCGGCCAGCCATCGATCACCGCCAGCATCGGCGTCGACCATCAGGTTGGGTTCTGCCAAGGCGTCGATGAGAACCTGACGGTTACCGCCGGCGACAGCGTCACACTCACGGCCAAGTTCACAGGCGACGCCGGGCTCTACGATCCGGCATCCATGCCACGCCTCAGCGGTGATGTGCTGAAGATGGACCAACACGTCCAACACATCGACGCGGACACCATTCAAGTGGCGAAGTTCCAAACGCTGAAAGTGGGAACGGCCGCTATCGAAATCGTCAACTTCAAGGGCACCCTCCTTTGCACCATCAACGTGAAGGTGCAACCGCGCTTCGACGCTGCCGCCTCCACGCCCGGCGTCTCGGCGCCCGGTCAGCAAGGCACCGGCAAGACAGTCCCCCCGGCGCAGCAGGTTCTGCCGCCCGAGCTGACAAATGCCAAGCCGATGCCGCTGCCCTCCATCGGCAAGCCGGCTGTCACCACTCCCGCAAAGCACAGCGCGATTGTGGTGCCGGCCCTCAATTCGAAGCCCGCTTACATCACCGTGAGCAAGGGTGAGGACATCTTTGTGGGCACCGACGCCAGCTCGCTCGACGGCGTTTCCGTGCAGATGTCCAATCACTGTCATTGTGCCGTGCTGCAGATCCAGCGTCGGACGACCGTCGCCGACGACTACGAGTTCAAGACGGCGAAAGGATTTTCGCCGAAGCTCGAGGCCGCCGACGAGGTTTACACCGCGATCGGCAAAGGTCACGCCACAATCTCCGTTACCGTCACGCGCCCGACTCTCGGCGGTGTCCACACCTCGTGGCACAAGACCATTCATGTCACCGTGAAGTAACGCTCATAGCTTGAACGTCTGATCGGCGTCCAAACTGGGTGCACCGTCGATTGAATCCCGCGAGTGTGAATCAACACTCGCGGGCATCGCCGAATTGAAAAAACGCGCCTATTGCCACATGATGTAGTATGCACATTTCCAGCAAGAAAAGAAATGTCGGAGACGCCCGCGAACGAGCGCCTCCAACGTTTGTTTCAATGCCAG
>DATNQY010000130.1:0-4416 GCA_036703785.1 Candidatus Obscuribacterales bacterium | reverse complement strand
GTTAACGTGGCTAAAGCATTTTCAGCGTGAATGTTGACTATCACGGGCGTGGGAGCAGGCATTCATGCCTGCGGTCGTGTGCAATAAATTGTTGGGTTTTAGCCCCTGGGCGTTTCTCTCCGGCTTAAACCCGCTGCGGGTATGATATCGAACATCAAAATGGAGCGAACGATGTCCGCCGCCAGGTGCGAAAAAACTGTTCTTGTAGCTGTCGTGCTGTTGCTCGGCATCATCCCTGCCCACCTCAAGGGGCAACGCCGGAACGATCCACATCGCCCGCCCTGCGCCAGCGCTCCCTGCCAGAAAATCGAGACTTTCTTAAGGTCTAAGTTTTGTGGCGCTTCACCGTTCGGGAAGGGTCCCCCAAACGGCTGTGATACTCGTTACGCAAAGCCGTTGCTAGCCGGCGTCAACGTACTCGCAGCTTTCGATTGTGAAACGAGCGTAACGGACGGAAGGCCAAAATGCCGGCAGCGCAGTCAGCCACCGCCGGCAGTCCGGAGCGTTCTGGTCTGGGAGATGCGACGGCTCGGCCTACCGGCGAAAGCTGAAAAAGACATCTACTTTACCGTCTGGCAGCCGTCGTCCTCAAAATGGCTTCTTGCTGCGGCGGACTACGGCGAGGCAAATGGCAGTCAACTAGCGCTTTGCCAGGTCATTGTTGTTGTTCATCCGGGTGGCCGCGTCCAGGCGCTACGAAGAGTACGGTTCCAAAAAACAGACGCTGACGTGCCCACCGTCACCACTTGGTTTCCCATGGGCATAGCCGATGCGGACGGCGACGGTCAGTTAGAGATCATCATGCAAGGTGACGCCTATCAGGACCATTGGCTCGAAGCCGACCAGATGCAGAGCAGTTCCTTCAAGAAGATCTATTCTGGCCTTGGTTATTACCTATAGGAATCGAAGGAATGCTTAACAGGCCTTGGCAAGCGCGGCTCGCTTAGTGCACATCTTGCTGCGGATGGATCATGCATTTTACCACGCGGATTTACCAGATTGTTTCTTGGCCTTCCCACCCCGATAATTCAAGCCATGAAAGCCGAAAGCGTTAAGTTGAACGGCATTGAGATGTATTACGCGATTGAAGGCGCGGGAGAGCCTCTCCTGCTTCTGCATGGCGGCACGGGCTGCCAGGAAAACTGGGCCCATGCCGGTCGCGACCAGTTCGTCGGTGAATATACGCTCATCAAACCCGATGCGCGCGGCCACGGTCGAACCACCAATCCTGGCAAGACGATCACCCATCGCCAGTGTGCTCGGGACATGCTGGGCCTGCTCGATCATCTTGGGATCCGCACATGCCGGGCAATCGGCTTGAGCATGGGTGGCAACATTCTTCTTCACATGGCAACTCTGCAGCCTAACCGCGTTGAAGCCATGGTTCTCGTCAGCGCGGCCATGTACTTCCCTGAACAGGCTCGGGCGATCATGCGGCAAGTCCCGGCCGGTGAAGACCAGCCACCACAAGAATGGGAAACAATGCGCAGACGCCACAAACTCGGGGACGAGCAGATTGTGGCTCTGTGGGATTGGACACGAGGCATGAGCGACAGCTATGACGACATGAATTTCACGCCACAATCGCTTTCCAGCATTACCGCCTCAACTTTGATCGTCTATGGCGATCGCGATCCGCTCTATCCCGTGGAACTGGCCGTGGAGATGTATCACGCTATCCCTCACTCGGCCCTCTGGGTCGTGCCAAATGGCGGACACGGGTCGGTCTTCTTTGACGCTGCGCCTCAGTTTGCTCAAACGGCGCTCGCGTTCTTTCGCGAGTCGGCTGGCCGACCGACTGGCGCGTGACTCGCCAAATGCCCGGCAATCTCTCCGTCCCGGTATGATGCCGATCTATCACCAAAGGTGCGGGCGTACACCTTAAAGGACAGCCGTGATTTTGCCAACTAGCCTGTCTGGAATCCAATTGGCGGCTCATCTAAAGAATAGGTTTAAGCCTGTTCCGGCGATCACGCGATTAGTGATTTAAGTCACAGACAACGCTGCAAGAAAAGTGATTTACTCAGGATGATAGAAACTCTTCGAGTGGTCCTCTAGCACCCTCACCAAAGAATCGTGCCCCGCAGAAGGCCCAGACCCCCTGGGACCCAAGAGAGCAACTACTCTGAAGGATTTCGGAAATACAACGTAAGGAGTACGTGTATGGCAACCCATGAAGTAGTAGGTCAGAAAAGATCGCCAGCTGAAATCAAGCGGCTAGTCGACTCGATTAAAACCGAAATCGCAAAGCATAAAGAAAAGCATGAGAAGAAAGGTGAGACATTCACTTCAATTACACCCGAACAACTGGAGAGCAAACTACAACGTGCGCAATCGCCTATGATCGTTTGGCAGGGTTGGAACAACACAGCGCCTCCCGGCGGTGCAATCAGCTACTCGGTCGGTGTAATGAATCCTGATCCTGTGTCCTGGTCAAACCTGGCGGTTGACGTGTCAGTAGGAGACCGCAATCCTATCACGAACAATGATGTGTTCTTGTCAGACCGTGATACCCGATTCCCATCGCTGGCGCAGCCACCGACACTCGGCTTTACACTTGGGCCTGCTGGATCGCCGACCGCTTCCACCTCGTTCAACTTCAGCCTCACCATACCCGCCGGTGTCGAGAAAACCGGTTACTTCGGGAATGCCGTGCTGCAGCAGTTGAACTGGCATGACGTTGGGAAATATCTGGATCGCGGGGTCTTTTTCTTCGGCGTGTCCTAAAGAAGAATGTTCTTGTTACTTTGTCGGCTCGACGTAGAAACATCGCTGCACATTTGCCGTCGGGTCAGTCTCTTTTTTAACCCGTGATGTGTGAGTCGTGAGTAAAAGTTTTGCTCGCGACTCACACTTTACAACCAGCATGTTATGTTCCCGCCATGTGCCGGCGGACTTCTCGACAAATCCAGAAACGGCTTCCAGGAAGCCCCAGGGCGCGGTTCCCATTTTGGAAAAACTTTGGTTCTCGGCATTTTCAATTTGTTGACTGACCACCTGCCTGCTCGGTACAATTCTAATTGAAAATGAAATTCAATTTCATTTTCATAATCAAACACTTAATCCTATGTTCTCCGCCCTGGTGGTCACATTGCGTGAAGGCGTTGAAGCCGCGTTAATCGTGGGCATCACCCTGGTTTACCTATCCAAGATCGGCCGCCCAGACCTGCGCCGCACCGTCTATTATGCGCTCATCGCCGCGCTGTTTGGCAGCATCGCCGGTGCCGCCGCGCTTTCTTACGCTCCCATCAACCAGGATAAAGTGGAAGGCTGGGTCATGCTGGTGGCCGCTGTTTTCGTCGTCAGCATGGTCATTTTCATGATGCGCACCGCCCGCAAGCTTAAGGGCGAAATTGAAAACAAAGTCAGTTCCCTGGCCGGCACAGGTTCCCGATTCGGCCTCTTTGCTTTTGTCTTCCTGATGGTATTTCGTGAAGGCATTGAGACAGTGGCCATCCTCGCTGGGGTATCGCTCAACTCTACCGAGCTTATGAGCTTTCTGGGCACGCTGCTCGGCGTCTCTCTGGCCGTGGTCTTTGGCGTGATGTTCGTCAAGGGCAGCGTGCGCATTGACCTGCGCAAGTTCTTCAATGTGACGACTGTCATTCTGTTCTTTGTCGCCGCGCAGCTGATTCTGTCCGGCCTGCATGAGCTATCTGAGTCCGGCGTTTTGCCTTCCAGCAAGCGTGAGATGGCGCTGATCGGTCCCATCGCCCGCAATGATTACTTCTTCCCTGTCACCATGCTGGCGCTGGTGGCGCTGATGGTGCTTTTGGAATATCGCCGGCGCAAACCGGAAGCCGCAGTCGCTACCCAACCCATCACCAAAGCCGAAGAACGCAAGCTCCAGTGGACAGCCAAGCGCGAGCGCCTGTGGGCGGTACTGGTCTGCGTCACCGCGTTCGTCTTTATTACGACCATCACCGCCGAAGTAATCTATGCCGAGGCTCCGCCTGCGCTATCGCAAGCCACGGAAATCGCATTCACCAACGGGAAAGCGGTGATTTCCACCAGGGACCTGCCGCAGGGCGAATTGCAACGCTACGCCGCCAACGTCAACGGCACGCGCGTGCGCTTCCTCCTGTATCGCAAGCCCGACAACAAAATTGCTTCTGTCTTTGACGCCTGCCAGATCTGTGGCGGCATCGGCTTTTATAAGGGCGCAACCGGGCTCATCTGCAAGAACTGCGCCGCGCCCATTAATCCGCAGAGTGTGGGACAGCCCGGCGGCTGCAATCCCATCCCTTTGCAATCAACTCAGGATGGCGACTCCGTTGTGATTTCCATCACTGACCTGGCCCAGCAGGTTGGGCAATTCTCAAAGTAAATGTTCCTGCGATTGTTGTTTGAATCATTCCGGAGGCAAAAGCGGCGCAAGAGCGTGGCCCTGCTGGCCATTGCGCTCGGCATGAGCAT
>DATNQY010000129.1:0-16239 GCA_036703785.1 Candidatus Obscuribacterales bacterium | reverse complement strand
ACCGGCGATCCATGCGAGATTTGGCTCAATACTTTTTCGACGAAATATGCCGTTTGATCAGAAAAGATTAAACCGGCTGACCATCAGCTTCTCGTTCGAAATTTCGCCGCTCTACTACCGCCCACCTTGCATAATCCGGGTCTCCGGTTCCCACTAGTACCGATAGTAACAAGCGCCTTCAAAAAACGACCAGGGAGAGGCGCAGGAATGCGTACCTCTCCCTGTATCGCAGTTCAGCTTTAGTCGCCGATGTCGGACGGTGTGTCGGTGGCCGGCTCTGTCGGACCGGTTCCAACCGGTGAGCCGTCCTCGTTGCGCGATGAGGGATTGGTCTCCTGTTTCTTCCACTCGGCCTTGGGCTCAGGCAGGTACGTCGCCGCAATCATGCTCTGGTCGACGCTGAAGGTGACAGTCTTCGGGTCGACTGTGCCAAGCGACTTTCCTTCCTTGTCGAATTTCTCGACCGTATCCAAGCCGCCCCAATACTGCATGTGATACACGGTGCGGGTGCCGTCCTCGTTGTAGTCGGTTGCAGACGTGACGTTGCTCGTTCCCTCCTGGACTTCGAGCGTGCGCACGATTCGTTTGCCGTCATCCGAATAGATAGTCACCTTCGAAAGCCGGCGCATCACTGTGCCGTCGCTCGTGGTATACCAGGGAAACGTCTCCCAATCCTGCACGTATTTGAGCGTGCCGTCATTGCGGTAGAACGTCACGGTGCTTGCAGTGTCTGTCGCCTTCAGCTCCATGAGCTTGGTGCCGTCATTGGCCCAAACTTGAGCTTCGGTAGCGCTGGACACGATCTGGCTCTGGTCCTTGGTCAGTTTGCCGACATAGTGCAGCCAGGGCTTTCCGGCCTTGTAGACATACTGTACATCGACGTTCTGAGAACCGATGCCGCGAGTCTCCATCGCGAACACCTTTTTTCCGTCATACCACATCGTCGTGATGTAGGCGGTTTTGCCGTCGTTGTGGGCGGTCTATTTCGTGGTGTGGTCATCGCGCAACTCAAAGCCGTCGATAACCTGCGCGCCGTCGCTTGCGTAAACGCTATGCGCGCGGACGCTGCCGTCACCGAAGAACACGGTTTCCTCTTTGAGGTTGCCGCTGGGAGCGAACTGCCGGACGCCAACTTCGTTGTTGTCGCGGTAGTAAACGATCACTTTCACGTCTTTGCCGCTCAGTCCAGGGAAATGCTGTTCGAGCCACTCTTTCGAGTCCTCGGGTTGCATTTCCACACGTGGCTTTGTTGCCAAGTTGACTGGAAGCTGGTTGTCTTTGTGCGAATGAAGCACAACAAACAAGCCGATCGCTGCGGCAATTACCAGCAGCAACGCGGCGCCGAGTATATAGGGGCGGTTCAGTGCTCCGCCATTGTTCTGCCTGTTCATAGGTTCACCTATGTCATGCCGGCCAATCAGTCGTTGATTGTGCCGGGTGGTCGCGCATCAGGGCGCGCGTGAGATTGAGCGACCGGACTTCATCACTTGCCGCGCAAGCGAGGGGAAATACGGTGATTCTTAGTTGCTGGGGGCGTTTGTTGTAGAGAAATCTGAAAATGCCGATAGGCTTTCACCCTAATCTAAGTGCTTGTGAAAACGGAATACCGCTTACAACCCCGGAGCTATAAATTCCGTAATCTAAGGTGGCTGGGAGCCAAAATCCGCCTCATTTCAACTGCGCCCGGGCAGCGGCCGAGGCAGCAGCTTGGTGCTCGCCCAGCGAGCCGCAATGCGCCCCCTGCAATCCGGTCCAAGGGATAGCCAGCTTTAGTGGCATAAGAATGGCATGCACAGGCAAAACGCAATCTCGCTGTCAACGGCGCTTGGGATTTTTCTCACGCTGATGATTGCGTTTTGCGCACCTCGCGCCTCGAAAGCGGAAACAACATTCTTCGTCAACGGCAAGCAAGTAAGCGCCGCCACCTATCAGGCTTACGCACTTACCAATTCGGCGGCGGCTAACATGCGCAAGAACAATCCGCGCGGCGCGATTGCCGATCTCCGTCACGCCCTGGACATTGAGCCGACCTTTCCGCAGGCGCACGGCTTGCTGGCAATCACGCTGGCGCGCGTCGGCAAAACGCAGGAGGCGACCGATGAGTTCCAGATGGCTATTGTCGGCAACCCCCAAGCAATCGGCCCGCGTCTCAATCTCGCCAGCCTGTATCAAACAACGGGACACTTGAAGGAAGCGCTCAAGGCTTATGAACAGCTCGTACAAGATTTCCCGCAATCAAATCAAATGCCGGCGGTGCAGGAGCGCATTAAGCTTCTGCGCGCGGAAATCGATGAGGAGGCACGCGCGGGCGCTCATGATGACAACCGTTACGACGCGGGCAATTACCTCGGCAACATCGCGGCAGGAGGGATAAAGCGCTGGCCCGAAGCAGCTATGCCGCTCAAGGTGTTTGTCTCCTCAGGAGAAGGACTGAATGGCTACAACTCGAATTATCAGAGCATTCTCGAGGAATCTTTTCGGGAATGGGAGAAATCGAGTCAGGGCAAGGTTCGCTTCGAATTTTGCAATTCACCTGGGCAGGCCGACATCAGCTGCGAGTGGGTGGACAATGCGGACAAGCTTGGATCATCGGCCGAAGGCGGAGAAGCGGAGATGCGCTGCCTGGGCTCAGCAATTTGCAAGGCGCACATCATCCTCTCAGTAATCGACGCGGGCTCGGCGTTTCCGCTGACGGGCAATCTGGTGCGCATCCTCTGTCTGCACGAAGTCGGGCACAGCCTGGGGCTGCTCGGACACAGCGGCAGACCACAAGACATCATGTTTTGCACGAGTCCGATCATCGACAAGGAAAGGCATGTGAGTGCAGCCGACGTCAGCACGCTCAACCTTCTCTATGACAAGCCGCTCGATCCGGGCTCACAGCTTTTGGCGCGCATCGAGAGGGAATCTCACGGCAATGCCGTTAGTGTCATACGCCTGATCATAATCATGGTCTGTGCCGTCGTGGCAGCGATCGCGACCATTGCCGCTCTGGCAAAAGCGCGCAAAAAGAAACCGAGGACAAAGTCCTCGGTTTAGTAGATTGGAATGGGTTTTCGTACAGTACCTAATCGCACCAAAGAATCAGAGATGCTTATCTCTTTTTGCCGCCCTTTTTGGCTTTTTTCGCAGCGGGCTTGGCTTTTTTACCGCCAGCTTTCGCAGCTTTTTTGGGGGCTTTGGCAGCCTTCGCAGGCTTGGCCAGGGAGAGTGTTGGCTGCTTGGAGCGGCCGTTGACGATGTCCTTCAGCTCTTTGCCGGCGCGGAACGCAGGAACTTTGGCAGCAGCGATACGCAGCGGGGCCAATGTTCGCGGGTTGCGTCCGGTACGAGCTTTGCGCATGCGGCGCTCGAATGTTCCAAAACCGACGAGAGTAACTTTATCGCCTTTGGAGAGTGCTCCGGTGACCGTGTAGATCAACGCAGAGAGAGTACGGGACACTTCGGACTTGGGTTGACCAGTTGCTTCTGCCACATGATCAACGAGCTCAGCTCGGTTCATTCAATTTCCTCCTAACGGAATCATCCCATTCCAACCCACTTCTGCGGATAATATCACCCCGCTCTCTAACAGACAAGTGATCGCACCTCGCGATCAGGACGGAAAATTTTTTCTGCATCGTTCAAATGGGCATCACACCCTGGTTCTAGCGAGAGGCTGAAAACGCCGCCTGGTAAGGGCGAGGATGCCTCGCCCTTACATGAACTTAGTCGCGCCGGTGACTACAAATAAAAATGGAGCATCCCTCGAAAACAGTTTATTCATCACATTCGCATGAGATCGCTGAAAACGCGTTCTGCTGTGAATAAGGAGCCGCGAGGTTTTCAATAGACAATTGTTTGGCTATTTCGCTGGAATTGGCTAAACAAGCCGTACGCGCATGATTCAAGCATTTGCCCTATAATGGCACAATCGTCGCTGCAAAAATTTTATGTAGGAATCAACCGAATGATATGCCCTGAGCAAATTAAGGCAGCAAGCTTGTTCCGTCGCCTCGGCAGTTTTTCCTTATCGATAATCTGCGCCGCAATTTTTTCGCGAGCAACAACTGCGGCAGAGCAGAAGCCGCAGCCGCAGCCTATTGCGGCACCCTCGTGCAATTGGCCGATGTATCGCGCCAACAATCCGCACACCGCTGCATTAAATTTCAATCCGCCCTATACGCCGGTGGGCAAACGGCGTTGGATATTCCCTGCAGAAGGCGGCATCGATTCCTCTCCGGCAATATATAACGGAGTGATATATGTAGGATGTGATGACGGGTTCGTGTATGCCGTCGATCAACGCAATGGCAGCATGATCTGGCGCTCGAGCATCGGCGCCAAAGTAAAATCTTCTCCGGCAGTGGATCACGGCATTGTTGTCGTCGGTGCCGAAGACAACAATTTCTATGCGCTCGATGCCGGGGCCGGCAAACAATTGTGGAAGTTTGCCTGCGGCGATCGCGTCAGCTCTTCGCCAACTACTAATGAAGACGTCGTTTACTTCGGCAGTTGGGACAAAAACATTTATGCTGTCGATATTCACAGCGGGCAAATGAAATGGAAATTTGCCACCGAAGGTCGCGTGATCACCTCACCTGCCTACGACAAAGGCATGGTGTTTGCCGGCTCGCACGACGGCTGTATGTATGCCATCAATAAAGACGACGGTTCGCTCAAATGGAAATACAAAACGGGCAACATCATCATGGCCTCGCCGATGGTGATGGGTGGGCTTGTCTATTTCGGCAGCTGGGACCACACTTTCTATGCCGTCGATGAGAATACGGGCAAGACCGTGTGGACATATAAAGGAACGGAGAATTATTCGATCGCGGCGGCAGGAGCCGAGGGCAAAGTGTTCGCCGGCAACGACGATTTGAAAATGTACTGCCTGAACGCAACCACCGGCAAACTGCTATGGAAAACGCCGATCAACAGCATGAACCCGCTCTTGTCCTCGCCGCCCATCATCGGCGGCGGCCTGTTATTCATGGGCAGCACGGACGGCAACCTGTACATGCTGGACACGCGCAACGGCGCCATAAAATGGAAGTACAAAACACAACGGCCGATTGTGAGCAGCCCCGCTATAGGCGATAAAGGCGTATGCGTAGGCAGCCAGGACGGCAATCTCTACTTTATTGAGTGATGACGCTGATCAATAAAATTTGCAAGACGGTGATGCTTGGCTTCTTGTTGATGCATGTGCCTTGCCCGCTGCCTTCATTGGCCGTCCCGGAAGTTCAGCAGATAGATATTAGTGAGCCGAAGGCCCACGATCTGTTTATGTGGAAAGTGAAAACGCCGGTGTCTACTGCCTACCTGGTCGGCTCGATCCACATGTTGCCGCCCGATTTTTTCCCGTTGCCCGGCGATATCGAGAAAGCGTTCAACAAGTCGCCAACCCTGATTGTTGAGGCGAACATCGACGATCGTGCCAATGAAACACGGCAAATGATGATGTCTAGGGCCCTGTACCCGAATGGAGATAAGCTGCCCGATCACATTTCCAAAAAGACGCTGGCAGAGCTGACTGAGTACTTGCGCAAAAATGGGATGTCAGCGGAGCGTTTCTCCAAAATGAAACCGTGGTTTATTGCGGCAACCATTGCCCTTTTGCAATTGCAGCAGCAGGGATTCGATCCTGAATCGGGGATTGACAAGCATTTTCTCGCTGAAGCAAGAACGGCTGAAAAATCGATTGTTCCTCTGGAGTCGGCTGAGTTTCAACTAAACGTCCTTTCTAATTTCAACGACGAGGACCAGGAAAAATTTTTGCAATCGGCGCTTATGGATGCTGAAAACGCGCCGGAAGACGCCAGGACGATGGTTCATGCCTGGAAAACGGGAGACGGCAATGAGATGTTCTCGATCATTTCGCGCGACGAGCGAGAACATCCGGACCTCAAGCCGATCATGAACAAAATCCTCTATGACCGCAATGCCAGCATGACGGCGAAACTAGACGAGCTCATGGAGAAGCCCGGCACATACTTCGTCGTGTTGGGCGCAGGGCATATCGTTGGTCCTGACGGCATCGTCAGTCGCTTGCGCCAAAAACACTATGACGTCGAACAGGTCGCCGGGCGCTAGTACTTCTCCCAGTCTTCCGGCCGTGCCTCTGCATACGAAAGCTTTCCTTCGGTGACGGTGAATCGCCAGAGTCCCTGGCGGCTTTTCAGGTAAGCCTTCTGCTGCACGAGGAAGACGACGCCGTCAGCGTTCTTGCCTTGTACTTTGATCGCATCGGCCTCACGAACATCTGATGATGTGCCGCCATGTGGATCGTCCCTTAAAGCCCGAATCGTCATGCCTAGTGGACGAAAGTCGTCCTTAGGAAAATCCTCGTTGAAGTTTGTACTTGGTTCCATCAGGTACGTCTTGGCGTGATCATCGCCGCTTGAGACTTCATCCAGAAAGGCCTTTAGGGTCATCCAAGCTGAACGAACGACTGAATTGTTTCCGGCCAGGTTCAGGCTGGATGCTTCTTGCCGTTGTGTGGTCGTTTCAACAATGGCGTCATCGCCCAGGAATGAACTTTCCACCGATACTCCCTGCGCACCCAAAGTTTCAATTACCGCAGGCGCCAGCCTTAGTGAAACTGCATTCATGGTGTCGTCCTCGAATATGCGGGCTAGTCGCTCGCGCTTCGAGTAGTAATAAATGCAGCCTTTGATAGTGATAGGCCTCGGACGCAACGCCATCCAGCCACCCACGCCGATGGCGATAGCCATGACGGCAGCCGCGATGCCGGCGATTAGCTTTATTGGCAATTCTTTCTTTGGCTCCGGGTCCGGCTCGATTGCTCTCATCGCATTGGCGGACGAGCGCAGCCGATCTTGTTCTTGTTTGTGCAACGGTATGGCGGCTGTTGCGCCGAGCGCCTGCATGTTGTTCGGAGCGCTGATGTTGGCTGCCAATGCCTGTCTGTTGGCTGCTGCCGCGGATTGCAACGCATCTCTGAATTCGGTCATGTCCTGGAAGCGCGCCGCGGGATCTTTGGCCAGTGCCTTGAAGACGACGGTTTCCAAAAACTCCGGAAGTTCGAGATCGGGGCGCACGTCCGAAAAACGCGGCGGCGACTCGGACATGTGTTTGGACGCCGTCTGGATGCTGTTGGCTCCCTTGAACGGTGGCTTGCCTGTTACCGCTTCGAAAAGTGTGATTCCCAATGAATAAATATCGGAAGTCGGTCGCAATTCGCGGCCCATGCACTGTTCAGGACTCATGTAGATCGGGCTGCCGAAAACTTCGCCCGTCTTCGTCAGGTGTTGAGATTCCTTGCCGGACCATGGCATCAGCTTTGCCAGTCCGAAGTCGACCACTTTGACGAATTCCGAGTCGCCTTCTTGTTCGACCAAAATAATATTGCTGGGCTTGAGGTCGCGATGGACGATGCCCTGGTGATGGGCATGTGCGAGGCCTTCTGCCACTTGGGAAAAAATCTTGATGGCGCGGCGAGGGCTGAGTGGTCCCTGACGCTTGATTATATCTAGCAGCGAATGACCTTCGAGATACTCCATCACAAGGAACGGTTGTCCTGTGGGGGTAATGCCATAGTCATGCAGGGTGACCAGGTGTGGATGGTTGAGCAGGCTCGCTGCTTTGGCTTCTTGCTCGAAACGTTTGACGCTGACTTCGTCTTGCGTCAGCTCCGCCTGGAGCATTTTGATTGCCACCCAGCGGTCGATTACGCGTTGGCGCGCCAGATAAACAACACCCATGCCGCCTTTGCCGAGCAGCTCTGTGACGTCGTAACGCTCACCCAGTGTGCGACCTATCCACTCGTCTTCCTGGCGCAACGAGATGAGCGCCGTTCCGTCGTGGGGGCACTTCTGGATTTCTTCAAAGAACTCGCGGTTGCAGGCAAGGCACATCTTTGTAGAGGCGACTTGTCTGTCTACTCCTCCCGCCACGCGGGTTACCTATCCTCCAAGCCGTGTCGCCGGGGTCCTAATGCAACATGCCACCTGCATACCGCATCCAACCGTCGGCGGCCCGAATTTAGCGGATCAATTCCCATTGGCTTTCGGAGGCGTGCCTTCCTTGTCGCTCACAGGCAGGTCTTCTTCGTTGCTTTCCTTATCCTGATCATGCTTTTTCTTAAATGCCGCCGAGTTGTGGGCGACTATGGCCTTGGCGCGCGCTGTTTTTAATGCGATCACGTACTGGGGTACTTGCAGCAAGTACTGCATTGGTTCGACGTACTGATTCGTATCCTGCTTGATCACGGTGTAGTGAACGTGAACTCCGGTGGAGCGACCGGTGGATCCGGCAAAACCGATAACCTGACCACGCCTCACCCACATGCCAGGCTTAACTGTGTAAGCGTTGAGGTGTCCGACGATAGTCCGAATATTGGGGTATGGGTGATAAACTTCCACGGCCACGCCCAGGTTGCCGCGATACCCGACCCGCACGACGATTCCGTCGAGCAGCTCATATACTTTATCGTTCAACTTGGCGCCGAGATCGACGCCGTTGTGGAAATCGCCTCTGCCGGTTATCGGGTGAATCCGGAAGCCGGCGCGTGAGGTGACCACCCCCAAGCCGGCAGGCGTATAAACCTGGTCGTCTTTCATCGGCGAAATCAAGCAGACGGGCACGTAGTAGCCTTCGAAGTAGTAGGCCGGCGCCGGCGGGCTGAAAACCAACCCGGCGGCAATCGTCGCCGCAGCCAAGCTCGATTTAATTGCTTGCCGATTCACAGGGTCTACCGGGGAAACTGTCAGCGGGCGGCGCGGTGCGCGGCCCCTACACAACTTACCACAGCCGTGCCTTGAAATCCGGTTTCGGTAAAGAGTGTATGGCGTTGACCGGCCGGCGTGATCCACCGCCCCCTACTAGAAATTGTAGCGGCAGGCGGAAGCCCGCTTTGCGGATGCCACCACACACGGTGCGTGCGTTACAACAAAAAAAGACGATGATATCTAGCCCGTCCGGCGGATTTTTCGATACGTTTGGCATAAGTCGCAAACTTCTCTGGTATAACTGGGGCATGAAACATGAAGATCTCGCGGACCGCAAGCGCTATAGCTATTGGACGCCTGTCACCTTGCGGTATGGTGACACCGACAGTCTCGGACACATCAACAATGCCGTGTTCACCACCTTGTTTGAATCGGGGCGAGCGGCGCTGTTGTTCGATCGCGAAGGCGCGATTGCCGGAGCCGGTAAAACGTTTGTCATTGTCAATTTGAACGTCAACTTCACAGGCGAGATGCATTATCCCGGCACCGTCGAGGTGGGAACAGCCGTTGACTCGTTCGGAAATAGCTCGGTGAAATTGGTGCAAGGGCTTTTTAAGGACGGCATTTGTTGTGCCACCTCGCACTCGACCATAGTCTTGATCGATGAAAGCACGCGGCGGCCGATATCAATTCCGCAGGACATTCGCAAGCTGATAGCGTCTGCTGCCGGCGATGAGGATTTGTTGTCTACCAAATGTGGTAGTAAAGAATAAAAGAGAACAGAGAGACACGAGTGAACGGCGGGCGAAAGCCCGCCGCCACCATGACTGCATCTCTCTGAACGTTTCAGCTCTATGACTTATCGCCGTCGTGATTGGTGAGAATCGTGCGGATTGACAGCGCGTGCGCTTCCGCAGATTCGGGGCCGTAGCCGCCGGAGAGAACCATGGCTATGGGGACTCGCGCTTTTCTCGCCGTGGACACGACGAAAACATCGCGTTCCTGCATGTCTTGCTGAGTCAACCTCAGTGTCGATAGAGGATCGGAATCCAACACGTCCGAGCCGGCGTTGTAAACGATCAGGTCGGGACGATGTATCCGAATGGCCTCGGGCAG
This sequence comes from Candidatus Obscuribacterales bacterium, assembly GCA_036703785.1. Lineage (GTDB taxonomy): Bacteria > Cyanobacteriota > Vampirovibrionia > Obscuribacterales > Obscuribacteraceae > JADYXS01. The sequence continues at coordinate 6,448 of DATNQY010000129.1, read as the reverse complement.
TGCGAAGTGCAGCTGCTCGAGGTAGTAATCTCTGCCGGTGCGAGCAGGCAGTGGCACTGGCATGTCCTCATCGACTTTGGGATACGGAAATATCGCCTCGTCGAAGAAGTCCAATACCGCTGCCCAGCCGGTGCCGCGTAGAGTATTGGCGAAGCCGTTGCCCTGGTGTGCGTCCGTGTCCACGATCAGCGCGCGCTGCACTTTGCCTTCGGCGTGGAGAACTTGCAGCGCAATCGGCACATCGGTGTAAATGCAGAAGCCACCACCCTCGGTGCCGTCCGCGTGGTGATAACCGCCGCCGATGTTGATGCCGACGCCATGCTCGAGAGCAAGGCGGCATGCCAGCAGAGTTCCACCGGCAGCGATTCTCATCGGACGCAAGATGCGCCAGTTGAGTATCCAGTTGGGCACGCGTTCGGCCACCGGCACTTCGAAGATCTCAGCGAGCGTGGCACTGTTTCGCAGCGTGCCCAGATACTCGGGCGAGTGCACGAGCAAGAGCTGTTGGTGCGAGAGTGCCTGGGGCGAAATGAAATCCTTGCGCGTTCGCAGCCCGAGATCGATCAGAGATTGCTGAATCTTGGCGTACTTCTTGCCGTCAAACGGGTGAAGGCGTTCCAGTCCGAAGGCGGTGAGGTTATACCGCCGGTCGTAAACCAGTGCCACACCTTTGGCGGATTGAGACTTACAATCGAACATGACTTCTCCTTGTGGCAAGAGGAGCGCAGACCTCGTAGCGGCGGGCGGAAGCCCGCTCTCGCAGGCGAGCCGCCTGCGCTCCTCAGCGCTTCATCCGGGCATCAAGAAGCCCATCGCCTCGCTTGCGCGTGCGAGGGTTTCATCAGCCGTGACCGCCGCTTTGTCTGCACCACGTTTAAGCACGGCGCGCAGAGCGGTTTCGTCGGCGAGGATTTCGCGATACCGCTTCTGAATCGGGCCGAGCATCGCGATGAGCGCATCGGCCAACATCGGTTTGAACTGCCCAAAGCCGAGGTTCGCGCACTCGCGTGCGACTTCCTCGCGCGACTTACCTGAAGCCAGCTGATACAAGCCGAGCAGATTGTTCACTTCGGGGCGTTCGGGATTGTCGAACTCGAGTCCGCGGCAAAGGTCGGTTTTCGCTACCTTTATCTTTCGACGGATCGTGTCGGCGTCATCCATCATGTTGATGCGGCTGTTGTCGTTCTCCTCCGACTTGGACATCTTCTTTGTCCCGTCGGTGAGGCTCATCAGCCGCGCCCCTTCGGTTACAACCAGCGGTTGCGGAACCGTCAGGATCGGCGCTTTCTTGCCGTAGCGTTTGTTGAAACGCTTGGCCAACTCGCGCGCGAGTTCGAGATGCTGCGTCTGATCCTCGCCGACGGGCACGACGTGCGCCTGGTAAAGCAGCACGTCGGCAGCCATCAGCACCGGATAGTCGAGCAAGCTCAAGCTCGCCGTCTCCTCGCCTTCTTTCTGCGATTTCTCCTTGAACTGCACCATGCGATGCAGCATTCCCGTGCCGCAGATCGATCCAAGCAAACGAGCCATCTGCGCGTGCGCAGCGACGTGCGATTGCACAAACAGAGTCGAGCCTGTCGGGTCGATGCCGCAAGCGAGATACAGGGCGGCCGTGCTCAGCGTGGTGCCGGCCAAAGCGCGGGTTTCGTACTTCTCGGTGATGGCGTGCAAGTCGGCGATGAAGAACATCGCTTCATGGCAATCCTGCAACGCTACCGCGTTACGAATTGCGCCAAAGATAGTTCCCGAGATGGACGAACCCGGTCGGGCGAATGCCCGTGATCAGACGCTTGGTAAATGACGTCATAACCGTTCTCCTTCTCTTACAGGTGGGTGGTTTAGGTTGAACGGTGACACGCAGCAATCGCCGCGTGCCACCGTTGGTGGTGCGAGGTTAAGCGGCCCTGGAGGTGACCAGGCGCAGCTTGGCCTTCAGCCCCTCCAGACGGCTCACCAGCTTGACGCCGGCGCTGTCTGGGCGCAGTGCTTCCGCCGCGCGTCCGATTGCCGTGGTGGCTCTATCGATATTGGTGGAGTGCGTGAAGGTGTAGGACCGATTGAACGCTTCGGCGATGTCCGCCAGGGCGTTCTCGACCAATTCGCGGCCGAGCTTGACTCCCTCGTTGTCCTCCGTTGCGCCCAGCAGGCTCAGATGCACGTCGCGGATGCGGGCGCCGAGAGCCTCGTGCTGTGTCTTCGATGCCCGACCGAGCAAGCCATCGACCATCTCCAGCGCTTCGCTGGTGGAGTCGAGTTTGGACTTGACCGTGTTTCCTTTGCGGTATGCTTCCGCGCATTCGGTCAGGCGATCGTTTGCTGTCTCCACAACGCCGCGGACGGTCTGGCTGAATCGATCGCCGAGTCCTGCTGTATCCTCGCTATTGACGGCGATTCGGCAGGCGCGCAAGCGTTCGATCAAGGCCCTGGACTGCTTGTCCCAGGCCAACGCTTCCTGGTGCGCGGGATCCGTGGAAGCAGTCTTGTTTCGAAAAACCATGTGTTGTTGCTCCTCCATGGCCACCGCTCGCATGGCGGTGCGCCACGTGGTTATGGGTTGAATCGCGTTTGGGCGAACCAATAGCACAACGTTTACCGCGTTCTGCCAGGCTCAAGGTATGGTCATGAAGACCGGGAGGTGATCGCTGAGTTCTCTCATGAACGCGGCGTCGCGACGATTGGTGAAGAACTGCGGAATGAAGCAGTCGATCGCCATGTTGTCGAGACCGCGCACGAAGAACCCGTCAAACTGACCACCTTTCTCGAAATATTTATAGCTCCAGCGATTGTCGGGCGTGCCGATTCTCCTGAAGCCGGCTGCGAGCAGCGGTTCGATTTCCGTCGTTTCCGGATTCTCGATCGGCGCGTTGTAGTCGCCGGCGAGAATGAACGGCACATTTTCTTGTTGTCTGCTGGCGAGCTTATCGACGAACGCTTGGAACTGCCAGCGGCGCATTGCCTGCGTTTGCTCAGGCGTGATTTCGTCTTTGGTGACGTTGCTCTTCGTGTGCATGTTCGCCACATCGGCCACGAAATCGCTGGCAGTGTCGACGATGCGTCGTTCGATGCCCGCGCGCAGACTGTCGGTCATCTCCGGATGACCAGGGATCTCTCGCAGATAATCGTGGTAGGTAGGCGCGTCGCCGACCCACTGAAAGCGAGGGTGGAACAGAATTCCGTTCGCTTGCTCGCGAGAGCTGCGATGACTGGCGTTGAGCCCGTATTTCATCGCGCGGCCGATGTGCCGCAGCGCATCCACAGTTGTCTCTTGAACGCAGACGACGTGCGCGCGTTTGAACAGGTTCATGAGCGGCCGCTCGAGGCGCACCGCTTTCTCCGCGTTCAGGTAGCGGCCGTTGAAGCTGAGGAACGTGATTGGCGATTTCCACGTAACTTGCGGAAGATGCCCGACCGCCTTCATCAGAACTTCATTCACCTGCGTGGGTGTCGGCGGCACCCAGACTTTCTTAGCGACCGGAGTCGCGGACGCATTATCTGAGTGCATGGAAATCTCCGTTAGTCACGTTGGGCGGCCGCCACTCCCTGCAGGAAGGCGATCGCGGTCTTCCGGCTGTGGTACATGTGAGGCTTGCCGCTGCAGGTGCCGAGGCGAAACAGCCCCTTCAGCACGTCGACGCGCGGGCCCACCTGACGCCAGTCGTCGGACGACCAGCGGCGGCGCTCGAGCGTTGCTTGCCACACCTTCCTCGCCTTCGCGTACCAGCAATCGCTCTCGTAGAACACGATGCGATATTGCCAGCCATTGGCGAAGTGGTCCTTCCACCCATGTGTCGGGATGGCGTTGTCCTTATCTTCGGTGGACCACAACACCTGTGTTGGTTCTTTTGACATGGTATCGATATGTCCTTTCATGTAGGGGCGACGCATAGCGTCGCCCCTGGGTGAACTAATAACCTCCGCATCGCGCGACCGCCGCGCGTGCTGCAAGCAGCGTTTCCACTTTGCGGGAAACGTCGGTGCCGGGTGCGATGCTCTCGAGGGCTCCGATGCAATCGAATGCACTAGCGTAGCCCTCGGTGCTTTCCGGCAGACGTGTCAGGCGCTCGAGCAAATTGCTTGCCACGTAGCGTCGCGTTTCACTCTGAGCGACGGCTGCTTTGTTGGCTTTGTCGACGAGCTTCGTCGCTTCTTCCAACCAGCGAATCACCGAAACATCACGATTGAAACTGAGTTGCGCGTGAGCCGCTATGCACGGCTGAATGTCGTCGATGATCTTCAGCTGTGTTCCGGCAAGTTCGACCAGCAAGCATCGCATCGCGAAGTTTAGCGTTTGCGCCTGCTGCTTGTACTGCAGACGTTTCGCCTGTCTCTCGCGATACCCGGTCAGCCAATTCAACCACTGCTTATGCAGTTCTTCCGCTTGTGCGCGATCGGTTACCCACAGGTCCTGAAGCTTTCCGTTCGAGCCGGGCTTCAAGGTTCCATACGCGGTAATCGGCGTTGAGGAAACGGGATCGACGCACAGTGGCGTTTCGACCATCGGCGGATGGCCGCGGTCGCTGGCTGCAGCCTGTCGCAGGGGTGCCAGCTTTTGATTGGCCGAGCCGTGGAGACTCGTCAGGCAGATGCGAATGAACTCCTTGCGCACGTCTTGCTTGAGTTGACCGACGTGTGTTCCGATTATGGTTTTGCCGTCGGGCAGGCGAAGCTGCACTTGCAATAGCTGACCATTGTCGAGAACGCCTTGATCGGGCAGTTGATGCACAGGAGTTTGCGCCGTCAGTGGAATTTCCACGAACGGCCTGCCGGCGCGTGGCTCGAAGACCGGCATTTGTTTGCCGAGCAACGATATTGCGCGCGCCGGTGGCATCTGCTGTCCGTAATGTTCGGACTCGGTGACCCACGCCGGCACCAGCGCCGCGAGTTGGGCCTGGTGCTCGGCGAACTTCGCTTCCACCGCGGCCGCCAACTCCTCGTCGAGTGCCGGCAGTACGAACACTTCCGGCGCCGGAACCTCGTTCATGCAGCGAGCGCCTTGCAGTGCCTCGAGCAAGAAGTCGGTTGCCTGGTCGCGCGTGAGCACGGGGAAGGGCGCCTCGGAATCGCAGGCGAGCCGCCTGCGCTCCTCTGTAGCGGCGGGCGCAAGCCCGCTCTGCTCGTTCGGCACCGTACCGGCGGGCGGAAGCCCGCTGCCGGAACGCACAAGCGTCTTTGCCATCGAGTTCAACCGACGCGCTCGGCCTTGCTGGCTGCGAGCGGCGGCGAACAAGGGCTCGTACTTGGGCTCCGCTGCGAACGTCGATGTCATCTGGTCGGCGCACCAGTCCGCGAAGATTTGCGGCGCTTCCGGATGGGCGTGTGCTCTCACACGATCGTCCACCAGGTCCACGTCGCCGAACGAAACCTTCCGGTTGGCGTAAATGCAGTCGGTTTCCGGCTCGTATTCCGCGTCGAACAGCTGCGTGTTAAGCAAGTCGCCGCCGTGCCTGAGCAACCACTGGTGCTCGACGATTGTCGCCAGATGCACCATTTTGTTGTGGTCGAGATCGAAGGGCACGCCGAGCAACACGATCTTGTCGTCCTCAGTTTCGAACGCCGAGACGATGCTGTCTTTGCCCAGCGTCCGAATCGTGCCGTCGCCGCCTTTCATCGACTCATGGCTGCCATTGAACGTGCTGTCGATCAACGCCGCGCAGATGCACTTGAGTATCTTGTCGCGATTGCCGTTGGAAGTGGGCTCGCCGTAGATGGGAGCGACCGCTTCCCTCAGCAGCTTGAGATGCTCTTGCGCCCGCCGGAACCGACTTGGGTTCACGCCAAGGCTCGCCAACGCTTCGCCTTTCAGCCCGTTTCTGCGAACGTGCTTGAAGATGAGCAACTGCGCGAGCAAGTCGGACGACTTGTCCTCGATCATCGAACGCCACGAGCCCGAGGGGGAAACAATGCCCCCTTGCTCCATGATGGCGGCGAGAATCAAGACGTCGCCGAGAACGCCATTTCTGGAACCCTCGACGATCATTCGCGCGTGCCGGATGCCTGTGGGCAGGCGCGACACTTCGTCGCCTAGCGCGGTAACCGTGAGCGGATCCTCGAGGCAACCGAGTGCGCGCAGCGTCGCTTTGGCGGTGCGAATCTCCACCATCGAAGGCTGATGGAACAGCTCCAACTGTTGCAGGTCCACGCCGGAGCGCGCCAGCCGCAAGAACGTCTGGTCGAGCAACGTGCGCAGGATCTCCGCAATCGGGAACTTGGGGCGGCCGCCCAGGGCGTCCGGGCAGTGATCGGTGTAGCCGCCCTTCTTGGTGCGCGCCGCACGACCCATCCGTTGCAAGCGGTCGGCAATCGAAATCGATCGCAGGTAGAGCCCTTCGACGCCGTTGCGCACTTCAGTGCGTCGCTCCAATCCGGAGTCGACGACCTCATCGATATCCGCGATGGTAATCGACGTCTGCGCCACATTAGTGGCGACGATGCACTTCGGCTGCCTGTA
>DATNQY010000128.1:0-6267 GCA_036703785.1 Candidatus Obscuribacterales bacterium | reverse complement strand
GAGCTCGGGCTGCATCAATTGCAAATTCTGCGGATCCGCGACTGTCACCACATATAGGGTCAGCCCCGCTTTGCCGAATACCAACCCCGCCAATGCCAGCAGCAGCACGAGCACAAGAATCGATGCAACAACCAGCTGTCTGCGACAGCTGGCGAGAAAGAAAAGCAGCAAAGGGAAAAGCTGCTGCGGTTTGACAATCAAAATATCGAGCAGCACTCCCGCCAGATACGGGCGGCGGTCGGCAACGATCATAGCGCCTGTCACGGCCAACAACATCAGCGGCGCCAATTGCCCCAAACGCAATGCTTCCACAGCCGGTCCCGATAGAAAGACAATGCCGATTAGCCACAATGACTGATGCCGCGAGAGAGCCAAGTGGCAAATTATCAGCCACAACGAAACTGCCAGCGCTGCCGTCAACAGAAACGTCCACAAGGCGGCCATCAATCCCGCAGGCAGCAATGCCAGCGGCGTAAGAAGCAGCACCCCCGGTGGTGGCACAAACAGTCCGATGCCGCGCGCCCCAAGCGACGGAAACAAGTGCTTTTCCACATCGAAGATGACGGGCAAGTTGTAAACCTGTCCGGCGTTGCCGTGCGCAATCATCCAGCCGCCGGCATAGAATTCCGGCACATCGCTGACGGCACCAAAATTGGCCAGAGAACCCAGGACGATAAAGGCAGCCAGTCCGATTCCAAGCAGAGCGATCAAATATGCAGCGAGCGAATTGATCGGCGCTTGGGATTTATCCGCCACTGAACATATCCTCAAGAATGCCCGATAGCGCCATTATAGACGCTTCACGGACGCGTTTCGGTCACTCACGAATCTCTCACATGGCGCAAATAAAGTAACCGTCCGTTGCCCAAATTCACTGAGGAGGGATTATGAAAGTCGGTGCAATTCTGTTAGCCATGTGCGCGTTGTTGGTGAGCGCCGCGCCCGCTTTCGCCAGTTATTGGCACCCATATGCGGGCGGCTATTGCAACAACTGGCGATATCGCGGCTGGAACTACAACGGCGGTTGGAACCAAAACGGCGGCTGGAACCAAAACGGCGGTTGGAATCGATTCGTCGGTTATCGCTATCCGACACCGAACTATTGGCCCGGTTACTACAACCCGGGGCGGCGCCTGGGCTGGTACACGCATAACCGTCCCTGGTATTAATTCCGTCGCATAGCGGGCTTAAGCCCATAGCTACAACGTTTCGTTATTTTCCCACCACTCAGCGCCTGCCGAACCCTCACCCGGCAGGCGTTCTCTTTAGCATAAATGAAATCTAGGCGCCAAAGCTCGAACACTCGTTCAATCCCTTGCCAGGTTTGACTTCTGACAACTATACTAGTCTTGCAGCCAATTGACTGCACGGCTGCGAAGGTAACCCTGGCAACAGATTTGGACGGGTTGGCCATGAATGCAGATCAGTTTTCCTGGAACAAACATATTCAGGTGGTGCAAAGCGCCATCGAAAAACAAAATGATGCACTGGCCGAGGCCGTGCTCAACGTCTTGCTCGACGTCAGCAATGTGGTGCCTGTAGAACCATCCACGCGGATAAACCTGATGTCAAAACTGGGCAACCTGGAGCACCGCCAGGGCAAAGGGCAGGCCAGACAGCGCTTCGAAGACGCACTGAAGTTCGCAGACGAATCAGGCGCCTCTGACGACGGCGCGGTAGCTTTCATTCTTGACGGACTAGCCGATTGCCACCAGGCAGCCGAAGAATACGACGAGGCGGAGAAGCTGCGGCAACGAGCGATTGTGATCGCCGATGAACGATTCGGGCAAGAACATCCCAACACCTCGTTTTTGCGCGAGAAGCAGAGCACAGCCAGGCAGGAGAAAGATCTGGCGCAATTAGGCCGCGACGCAAGTTGCAAAACGCTATTTGATATGCTCGCTGAACAGCAGTCTGCACGAGGCGGAGAACCGGAGCCGCTGCCGCCCCACGATCCCTCGCAGGAGAATGTGGCTGTGTTCTTGTGGGAAAAGTACATCAACAACGGAAGCAAGGACATTAGCGCCAAGAATTGGCGTGAAGCAGAAGGTTCTTTACGGTCCGCGCTCGAGCGTGCGCAAGCATTCAAAGTTAGTGACCCGAGGCGTTGCCAAACGCTGAGGCTGCTGGCGCAGGTATTGGAAGAGCTGGGCAAGGTCGACGAAGCGCGTTCGTGCTACGAACAAGCCCTGACGCTCGCCTTCAATTACATTGGCGCCAACAGCGCCGAATCCGCCAAGTGCATGGAAGTGCTTGGCGATTACTTCAGCAAAAAGGACGACTTCGGGTTGGCGAAAAACTACTACAAACAAGCGGGCAATGCGTTCGTTCTTTCGGTAGGTAGTCATCACCCGGATGCCACTGCCGCTCAAGAGAAATTGTCCGCGCTCCTTGGTCGCGTCAAGGAAGAAAAGAAATGGAGCGGCTGGTCTGCGTGATTTGGCAGCTGTATAATCAGTTGCTATGCGAATACTATTGATCGACGATATGCCCGCCATGCGCGAACACGCCGTGCGGTTGCTTCACCAGCTACTGGGACAGGATGTGCAGATCGTGCAAGCCACCAGTGGCACGGAAGGACTGCACATGAGCAAGTCGATGTCGCCGGACTTGATCATTCTGGATATTTCCATGCCCGACATGAGCGGCATCGCCGTCGCCCAGGAAATCTGGAAAGAACATCAGCAACAGAAGATCATTTTCTGGTCGCAATATCATAAGGAAGCTTATGTGCGCGCCATCGGCAAGAATCTGCCGGATGAAGCGGTGCATGGCTATGCAATCAAAGGCGAGCTCGATGAAAACTTCTTGCACGCCGTCGATTCCGTGCTGCTCAAGGACAATTCGTACATCGACCCGATCGTTCGAGGCGTCCAAAACAGGCTAAAAAGCAAAGACGGCTCGGTATCCGACCTCGAATATGAAACCCTCATCGATATTGCCTGTGGGTTGACGGATCGCGCCATCGCTCAGCGCCGTCACGTCAGCGTGCGCGCAGTTCAAAAACGCATATCTTCGCTGATCGAAAAGCTTATTAAGAATCAGGACGGAGAAATCAAAGACATCACCGGCACCGAGCTGCTCAATCCGCGTACCCGCGTGCTGACGATAGCTTTCAAGCGCGGACTGGTGACCACAGAAGATCTCGAAGAAGCGAACAGCGAATTTTTCAAGTGGCTGCGCAAAGAATTCGACGAGACGATTCAGGACACAACTTTGGTGCGCTGACCGTCGGCAGTCGGTAAAGCGATGCGAATTTCAACCATGGTTCCCGATGCATCTTTACTGTTCGGCAACCAGGCAATATGAGCACCGATGAGCTCGGCACGCTGCTTCATGTACTTCAGTCCGCGACCGTCGCCGCTTCCGTCTTTGAAGCCGACGCCGTCATCGGCAATCCGCACGATCAGATGTTCCTTATCGCGGCCCAACTGACAGGATACGTTCTTGGCGTGGGCATGTTTGCTGATGTTGTTCACCGCTTCTTGAATCAAGCGAAACAGCAAAAGTGTCTCCACGCGCGTCAAGGCATCGAACTCATCAGCTTCGACTTTTGCCCGCACGAATGTTTCGAAGTTGCAGCGCCGGCCAGCATTGTCGAGACATTCTTCAATCGCTCCGACCAATCCCAAATGTTCAAGCGATGAGGGAAACAGTTGTTCCATTACCTCACGCACGGAGCCTGTGCAGTGGCCGACATCGGCTTGCAGAGACTCGAGCGATGACGGCTCTAACTGAGCACGACACTTGCTGAGTGTTTGCTTGATCATTTTCAGGTCGTGAAGAACTTGATCGTGCAAATCGGCAGCCAGCAGACGGCGTTCCACTTCGTCGTGTTTGACGAGGGCCAGTTTGGCATCTCGCAATTGCCGGCGCCTGAGCTCGATTTCCGAACTTTGAGCATTTAGCCGTCTCTGCTGGTTTTTGAACAGCGAATTGAGCGCGCCCGTGATGCCGCCGCAAGCAATTGCCGAAAAGACGTCGACAAATAGTGGTTCGTGAGCTCCGGAAAAACCGTTGACGGCGACAAGCGCAACCGCCGACAGTTGCATGAGCACCGCCGCTCGGATAAAGCCGCCGGTGCGCGCGGCTGCCAGAAAGGCCAGCAAACTAATGGGCGCCATGTATGAAAGAGTGCTCAAAGGGGAAACTAATCCCTGCACCGGCAAGAGCAGGCACTTGATGCAATAGGCAACCGATAGAGAAACAATTACTGTCAGCGCCAACGGCAACAATGTCAGCTCCAGCGTCTCTCTCGATATTCGCAGTGGACAGCGGGATTCGGTGCCGGACCGATTCTGTTGGTCGGCGTTCGTTGATTTATTTCTGAAAGCAATGATGTTGGTCATTTAGGCACCACTAGGATTACTGCGAATCTAAACCATAGAGGAGAATTCATCGGCAAGCAGCTCGCGGTCGAAGGCACGCGATACCACAATGGTCATCAGTTGATTAGCATCAAATTTTCTGCCGCCTTCGGCGAAGAAAGCGTCTACCTCGTGCTCGAACGGTAGGAAAAGCATCTGCCCTTCGGTAAGCTCCACGATCAGACGTCTGTCGAGGCGTGATTGCGAAATTCCGCGAGCGTTGATTTCAACCATCAAGTAAGCAACGCGTCCGTCGCCGAATAAACGCTCGGCCAGTTCGACCAACTGATCTCCGACTGCAACGATGTGAAACTTTCGCTCTCCGGCGCCGCGCATTAAGTCCTGCGGCCGCCTTCCCTCCTGGGTGCGCAAAGGTTCATGCTCCTCTTCCTCGGATTCGTCGGCAGCCGACAATGGGAACTCGGAGGCAATGCTCTGCTTGAGGCGTTGCAATAAGGCTTGGGCGTCAATCTTATATTTCGGGTCCATGAAATTCGGATCGTGCTGAGCAGGAACGCTTGGACCAGCCGCGGCATTGGTGGTTTGGCTCGTGGCAGCAGCCGGAATGTTGGTTAGGCGCGACGCGTGGGCAGCGGCGCTGTGGTCAATTTTCTGTTCGTTGCCCTCTTTGTGCTCGACGCGGCGGCCATTTTCTGGCAGGCGCTGTTCACCTACCATCGCGCTGTGTTCGAGGGAATTCGCGGCGGCGTTTGTGTCCTTGCCGGCGCGCTCTATGAGAATCGCGGCACTCAATTCACTGACATGTGGCGCAACCTTATCGACGGTTATCTCATTTCCTGGTTGCGTGCGCGCTGTTTCGGCGTGGGGACGAGCGGCCTCGGGTTGAAGAGCGACGACTTCGAGGCGGGGACGTGCAGCTTCGATGGAAATCTCCACTGCTTTTCCTTGACCGACAATGCTGCTATGAATTGCAGCATGCACGGCTGCGATCATTGACTCGTCTTCGTGGTGGTCGCTGGTGGTCTGTAGCACTGGCTGTCTTGCCGCCGAGTGAGGCTCAGCCGATGACGGCGAACCTGCGCCATTGGTGCTCTCGGCAGCACGCAGGGACGGAGCCACTGTTTCGTGAGTGGATGAACTCAAGATGCCTTCGATCTGACGAGCGACTGCACCGGGTGCCGTCTCGCCTGCATGCGCAGTGGACTCTATTCGTGCCGTTGTTGCATGAGAATCTGTTCTGCCGGCCTCCGGTTGCTCTGCGCGAGCCGCCGGTGCGGCCGCCACCAAGATAGTTTCAGCAGAAGCACGATGGGCGGTGACGGCCGGCGCGACTTCGTCTGCGCGAGCCGCGGTTACGGCGGCAATCGGGACTGCCGCCTCCGACGCCTTGGTAGTAGTGACAACCGCGGCACCTTCGCCCGCATTGACTGTAGTCGCAGCCGCTGCCGGAGTTTCCGCCGCCTTAACAGTGCTGGCAATTATTTGCGCTTCGGCACTGCGCGGCGAAGCGGACACTTCAGTCGCCTCCGGCGCACGTACGGAAACAGAAGACGGAGCGTCGGTTATAAGAGCAGGTGCCGTAGTCGCCGGAACTTCTGCCGTCTTTGTCGTCAGGCTGGCCGCGAGAACATCGTTCACGTGTGGCGTTGCACCAGTGGCTTCCGTCTTCGCAGTTGTGATAGTCGCACCGCCGCTTTCGTGAGCGGCTACCACAGTGGCCGCTGCGCTGTTCGTCGCGGCTGAAGGACCGTCGGTTCCGTGCGCAACGGATACGCCGACCGCAGGAGCTTCCGCGGGATTGCCAACTGACGCAACTGCCGGCACGTCGCTTGCATGAGTCGTCGTCGCTGCTGATGCAGGTGCCGCACCCTCCGTCGCTTTCGCCGAGGCGGCTGCCACCGGCGCCTCGGTGTCATGGGCCGTCATTGCACCGGCTGCT
>DATNQY010000127.1:0-5461 GCA_036703785.1 Candidatus Obscuribacterales bacterium | reverse complement strand
CTCGACTTGAGCTTTTCCTTCCGCAGCCACCCGTCGATAGTCGAATTCGTCAATCGCTTTTTTCAGTTTCATTTTCAATCGTCTTCGGCGGCACGCACTGCACATCGTGCCTCTCACCAAGCGTTAACCCCTGCTCGCCAGGAGCAGCATGTGCACGAGCGTGTGGAGATCGTGCAATTTGACGCAACCACCGGCGAGGCTGACAAGCGAGATTCCGAGCGAGCACGGGCCATCGAGGCGCGAGCGATTGCCGCCTGGATTCTCGAGAAAATCACCGCGCAAGTGCCCATTTATTCCACGAAGAGTGGAGAAGACAGAAGCGTCGAGTTCGGCGACTTTGCGATTTTGGTACAGCAGAATGGTGATTTTGCCCTGCTTGAGTCGGCGCTTGCTGATGCGAATATTCCTTACGTCACGTTTGCCGGCGGTGGCTTCCTCGGCAGACAAGAAATTCTAGATATAGAAAACATGCTCCGCTGGTTGGCGGATCCACTCGAGGATCACGCTTTGCTCGGAGTGTTGCGTTCGCCATTCTTCAGCATCAACGACGGCGTGCTTTACAAATTGTTTTTGGATGAATCGGGCAGTTTATGGCAGCGGGTTAAATCAGCCAGTAAAAAACCGGAATTGGAAGTGCTGCAACGTCCGGCGCGGATTCTGAAACAACTTTTGCAAGACAGCCAGGTGTTGCAAGTTGCAGACATCGTGCGCGAAGTAATTATGATTACCAGCTTCGATGTCAGTCTTCTCGCTTTGCCCAATGGCAGGCAGAAGTCTCGCAATGCCTGGAAGTTGGCTGATTTTGCTGTGCAGTACAATCAGCTTGGATTATCCGAGTTTGTCCAGGCACTCACATCGATGCGCGAACTTGGTGCAGGCAAACAGACTGACGCGCCGCTGTCGTCCGAAAATGCAGTGAAGCTTATGACCATTCACAAATCGAAGGGTCTTGAGTTTCCAATTGTGATACTGCCGGTGCTTGGGCGGAAAGTCCATCAATCATCACCAAAATTACTGGTGCACAGAGAGTTCGGCATTGCGCTGGACACAAGCCGCAGTATGGATGATCCGCGCCCCTCCTATTTTCGTGCGGCGGCATTGCTGAATGCCGAGATGGATGCGCAGGAGAAGAAACGACTTCTCTACGTGGCGATGACACGCGCGCGCGATTGGCTGGTCATGTTCGTCGAACAGAACACACGCGATGATGTTTCATTCCGCCTCTGGTTGCGGGAAGGTTTGGGACTCGCCGACGGTGATCTCGACGCGCAAGATAACGCGTGCGCGGCGCAACGCGCCGCCCTTCACGCCGGTGAACATTACTCACTCCGCTACATCGACGAAGACATTTTGACCGCTTGGGAAAAGGAAGGCGCTGCGGTCGCCGGCCGTTCAGTTTCCGACGAGGAACTCCAGGCCTCGGCCGAAGAGATCGGATTCGATCTGTTGAAGCCATTATCCGTTGGCGAGCCTTCCGAGGACAATACGGTGCCATGGCCCGCCACGCTACGCGTCACTTCGTTGCCGGACAGCGAGCCACATGCCACCGTCGTCGGCAATTTGTTCCACGCGGCCATGCAGCGCCTGGCGCTGACAGGCAAATTGGAAGATCGAAATTCACTGGATGTTCTGGCGAGTGAGGAGCTGGCAGTTGTTGATTCTGAGCTGCGGGCAAAACTTGTCGATGAATGCTCCCGCATGCTGCAAACATATAAAGGAAGTCGCCTCGCCGACTTGCTGCCGCGCGCCCGAAAGTTTTTGCCGGAGGTAGGCTACACAACATTCGGCGAAGATGGCCAGGTACAAGACAAACGTCCCGATTTAATTTTTCAGGACGAAAACGAGCGCTGGCACGTCGTCGATTTTAAGACTGACAGATTAACTGCTGAGGAAGTACCGGAGAAGGTCAACGAGCATAGCGCTCAGGTTTTAGAGTACGTCAATGATTTCGAGCGCCTTACCAGTTTTCGAGCTTCCGGGTGGCTGTATTTTGCTGAGCTCGGGCTGCTAGTGGAGATTAAATCTCCGGGCTTCGAAGTCGGAAATAAGGGGCAGCTGAAGCTGCCATTTGTCTCGCGCTAGAGAGCGTTTCACAAATATTCCACGACTGCTAGGTACAGTGTCCGGTTAACGATCTTTCGTTATTTTCTTTCCCCTTACGCTTTCTCCGCACCAATATGTCGCATCATTTTGATTCGCGCCCGGATCGCGAACCCACCCAGTCATACAAGCATTCGCATCACGCACAACCGTATAAATCTTCGCATCACGCAGGCGCATTCAAGCATCACGATCACTCCGCAATCTCGAGCCATCCCCACGGTGACGGAAGCTTGGGTTCAATGCTGTTTGGTCCAGGCGAACATAACATCTGGAAAGAGCTTTTCTCGCATAAGCCAGGTGCAACGGATAACGGCAAACGTTCGAAGGGCACCACTGCGAACGAAACCGGCGCAGCCCATAAGAATGCCGGACAGCCTGAGGGATTGTTAGGCAAAGTCTTCGGCGGACTTATGTCCTGGTACAGCGATCCGCAAAAAATGGCTAACGGACACCAATTCGACGCAAGAAAATATACAGTTGCCCACAAAACTCTGCCGCTGGGCACGATTCTCGACATTAGCGCTCACGGCAAAACGGTGCGTGCTGAAGTGACGGACCGCGGTCCCTATGTCAAAAAAGATCCTAATCGCACTCTCGATGTATCCTTAGCCATTGCCCGCGATCTGGGTTTCGTTGACAAAGGCAAAACGGACTACACAGCAACGGTCGTATCCGTCGGCGACAACAACTACTACTCGTCGCCACGCCATCGCCAGCAGCACAAGCACTATCACGTCTGAATAATAGCTGAGTCAAGCCCATCGAAGCGGAACCTGAGGCGTTAGTTTGCGTCGGCTCCCGTAGCCCTTCGCCCGAGTTCCCCCCGGCAGCGGCTGAGGCTTGCAAATGAACGGCGGAACGGACAGACATTTAGTTTGCATTGAGCCACGATATTCCAGTATTTATTCGATGCAAGGTCGGACGATCTTGGATTGCGATAGAGAGGGTATTATCGGTTCGCCGTCGCATGGATTATTCTTTTTTGAGAGCCGCATTCTGTCACGTTTGCGATATTTTTGTAATGGCAAACCGCCTGTGCTTGTGTGTTGCTCAGGTGTTCAGCAGCATAGCTGGATGGGCTATTATCTCATTGCCAATAAATCCCAGACCGAAGCGGACATGGCGGATGCAGCTAAAAATGCGGTCGAGATGCGGGTGTCACGATTCATCGGCAACGGTGCGCACGAAGATTTGGATTTTACGAATCATTCGGGCAAACAAGTGCGCATGCGGTTTGTCATTGAGTTGGATGCCGACTTCGCCGATCAAGCGGCGAAATGGAGAGCTGTGGATTGCTTGAAAATCAACCGGAAGTGGGGCAGCATCCAAAATAAACCGGCGCTGACATTTTCTGCTCGCGCTGAGCGCCATTACGTCAATCAAGATGAGTCCGGAACGGCCAAGTTCCACAGGGCGGTTTCGGTAATCGTGAGTGAGAGTGATTCTTTGCCGAGGACCACCAGACCTCGACAAATCGTATTCGACATTCATCTCTCGCCCAAGCAGTCCTGGCACTGTTGCCTGGATATTTGTCCATGGCTCGATGGACAAATGTATGTCCCAGACTATGGTTGCAACGCATTTCATCGCACAGCAGGTGGAACCGGTGCCACTCAGCAACGTGTGCTCGAGAAGGCTGCGCGAATAGAACTAGACGGACGATCTGCCGGCTCTTCAGCAATTCAACGAACAATAAATATGGCGCGAGCAGACATGGTAAGTCTTCGACTCGAAGATCTCGATACCGAGCATGGTTGGGTGGTCGCAGCGGGTTTGCCCGCTTACATGGGTTTATTTGGACGCGATTCACTGACGGCGGCCTGGCAATTCGCCATGATGACACCAGATTTGATGTATGGCAGTCTCGAACGAATTGCCGAGTTGCAGGGGACGAAGACGGTAAATTGGCGAGATGAGCAACCGGGAAGACAAATTCACGAGTCGAGGACAGGCACTCTGGCGGTGCTCGATTATGATATCCGGGCGCGTTCGTACTGTTCGGTGACCACTTCCGGTTTTTACCCGGTCATACTCTCCGAGCTGTGGCACTGGACCGGGGACAAAGAATTCGCTCGACGTATGCTCAACTCCGCTATGGATGGGCTGAAATATTTGGATGAGCTAGCGCCACATTCCAGAGATCAGTTTTATCAATACAAAACGTCGTCCAAAGCCGGGGTCATAAATCAAGGCTGGAAAGATTCCGACGACGCAATTGTTGGTGAGGACGGAAAGATTGTCTTGCCGCCGACTGCCACCTGTGAGGAGCAAGGTTTTGTCTATTGTGCGAAGTTGCTATTGTCAGAGCTGCTATGGTGGCTGGACGAGAAGGATGCCGCGAAGAAAGTTTTTCATCAGGCGCAAGAATTGAAAAAGCGATTCAATGACAAATTCTGGATGCCTGATAAAAAATTTGTGGCATTGGCAATTGATTCCAACGACCATCAAGTGAAGTCGATTACCTCGAATCCTGGACATTGTTTGGCTACTGGTATCATCGACGATGCTTTCGCGAACGAAGTCGCGCATCGTTTAATGGCACCAGATCTGTTTAGCGGATGGGGTATTCGCACTTTATCCAGCGAAAATCCGGCGTACAATCCGTTCAGCTATCACTGCGGTTCGGTTTGGCCGGTAGAGAATGCCACATTTGCTCTGGGATTTGTCCGCTACGGACTTCACCAACTGGCGCAACAGCTTTGCGCCGCCCAATTCGATGCTGCAGAAATTTTCGCCTTCAATCGATTGCCGGAATTGTTCTCCGGGCATTCTCGCGACAGCGCCCATCCATTTCCTGCGCTGTATCCAAACGCGAATTCGCCGCAAGCCTGGTCGTCGGCTGCAGTATTGCTCATGGTGCAAACTCTCTTGCAACTTTATCCGTACGCGCCATTGAAGACGCTGTTTCTGGATCCGCACTTGCCCGAATGGTTGCCTTCTCTGGTGGTAAGAAATTTGCAAGTCGGTGATGCCTGCATAAGCCTGAAATTCGATCGACATGCTGATGGAAAAACCGGATATTCGATTATCGAACAGCGGGGAATGCTACATGTAATTCGGCAGCCGAGCCCCTGGTCGCTCACGGCTGCGCCCGTGGAGCGTGTTGTGGATTTGGTCGGAAGCGCCTTCCACTGACGGTGTAAATAGTTAACAGATTGCTTTTGGCGACGGGAACAAGGCGCCGGCAAGCTCGTCTTTTGAGTTGGGCTTAGGCCCTGGTAGTCCGCCTTGTTGTTTGGGGGCTGGAAATGCAGTCGCGGGCATGGTGCCTGGCGGCGATCGCCGCGTGTTGCTTGACGGAGATGGTTGCTCCGCCGGCAAAGGCCGGCTGGGGGGCAGAAGTCGGACGTATGGTGGT
>DATNQY010000126.1:0-5058 GCA_036703785.1 Candidatus Obscuribacterales bacterium | reverse complement strand
ACACGTTTCCACCACAATTCCGAGCCTGGATTGGGAACGCAGACGCCTTTCTGCAGGCAGCCCTCTCACCAATCACATTCTCTACTCATCGGTGCCCGTGCTCACGCCTCGCGGTCAACGTTGCAAAAACGAGATGCCCGAGCTGACGCCCAAATTGCAATGGGTGATGCAACTGATCAACGATTACACGTCGGTAGAAGTGCTCACCTGGCAGATGCAAAAATCCTACAACATGGCTTCCGATGAGACTTTGCGTTGGCTGCAGGAATGCGAACGCGAAAGACTAATATATCCGTTGTTCACTCGTTTGCAATTTCTGGCAAATTGCTATCGCAAGCAACAAACGTTCCGCCTGGGACGCTATATGGTGGCAGCCAACATCGTCACGGAAAACCAGCTCAAAGATCTCTTGGAACAGCAAGTCGAGCAGGGGCATGGACGGGCGGAAAAACTCTATCTCGGTCTGCTGGCCATCAAAGCAGGCTATATAAACACACGCGAACTGGAGATTTTGCTTGCCGATCAGTACCTATACGGCGGCTACAAGGAAATCAAAGGCGAAGGCGCTTCAGGCGCACTCCAGTACGTCGAAACAATGCGCGAATCGATGCTGGGAACCTTAGGTGCAATCGAAACGCCGGGACTGTTGCAATCAATCTCGCAGGCAAAGAAAACCGGCTTGCTGAGCATGGAAGATCGCGGGCGATCCGCTCTCATCGCTTTTGAAGGCGGCAAGCTGACTCACGCCAGATTGAACAAGTTGCTCGGCATCAACGCGGTGATGGAAGTGATCATATCGTGGAAAGAAGGCATCTTCATCTTCCGCGATCAATCACAATCGCCCGACCTCGATGATTCTTGCGCGGTGGCAAAACAGCTCGACCGCATGCTTATGGACGTGGCGCTGGCGGAGGATCAGATCAATCAGATCCTGTCTATTTTGCCGAGCGGCCGCAACACGATCCTCGAGCAAGCATTCAACTTCGAAGCTGCCTGGAACAGCATGATCAGAACGCCGTTGAAATATTTCGACGACACGCCTGTGCCACCGGCAGATTTGCAAATGCTCTATCGTCTGGCGGCATCGTTCGACGGATTGTTGACCATTGATGAGGTCATCCGCCAGATGGACGCCCATCCGACGCACGTTCTGCTGCGCGGCGCCTATCTGCTCCTTGAAAGCGGTTTGCTCACTGTGCAGCAAGCAAGTTTCTTCCGCATTCTCTCCCTCTTCCAGAGTGTGGTTACGCAAATACAAAAGCATGTTTCTCCCCAGGATAACCTGGCGTTGCTGCAAAAGAGTTTGTATTACGTGCACGGTGATTCGGCAATCGCCGGTCGATTCAGGATCAACGAACAAACATTAAGAATCGGAATCGATCTCAACGAAGTGCGCAAAGTGGGCATCCCGGTCTCGACGATTATTTCGGATCTTAAACGCTGGATGCAATCGTACACCGCTTATTGCAAGAAACTGATCGGCGCGCCACAAGTCGATGCCATCCTACAAACCGCGCTGTCCGCGCACCCGGAAGAAGCGCGCTAATCAGGCAACCGCTCGAAACTGATGCTCGGGGCTGTCTGCCGCCAGCCGATGTACGACGCGCCAAAAAGCGAAGCGCCGGGTAACGCACCGGTAACACAAGGTTGGTAGTCTCTTGAAACCCCAACTCGCATAACCACCTCCAGTCGGCGTCGCCAGGGACACCTTGCCGCGCCCAGTGGAGATTTACCACACCGCGCCGCGTGCTGTCTTCTATAGAGGAGATTATATGTCTGATACGCAAGTAACCGATAAAACCACCGCCGACGATTCGCAGAAAGCAGTTTCGAACGGACGGGATTCCCAACTTTCCAGCCTTGCACAGTTATCCGACTCAAAACCGACCCCGAACGCTCCGCCTGGCTCGAGCGAACAATTCAATATCTCGATCACCAACGTAAACTTCGGGAACAACGCCAACCTTTACTCGGACAGCACATTGCCGAGCGGACTGCAAAATATCGGGCAACTTGCCAACGGAATGGCAGGTAATGAGTCCAATCCTGTAAACGGCATGCAGGGGTTTGCACAAGACATACAAAAGATCGAAGGAGACATGAAGACAATTTCTGCGGACCTCCAGGCCCTGCTGCAATCTGTCGGACAAGGAATACCGGGCGGCTTCGGCAACGCCGGTACAGGTGAAAGCGGCAACTTCGGCAATGGCGCACCCGGCGCCAATGGTGGACTCGGCACCGGAGATGGCAGTAACACATCGGGAGTCGGATATGGCGCGCCGGGAGGCACGGACAACACAGGCGGAAACTCGGTTGCCCCAGCCGGCACCGACAACACCGGCGGAAACTCAGTTGCCCCAGCCGGCACCGACAACACAGGCATGAACCCGATTACCCCAACCGGCGCCCCGATCGCTGGCGGCGATTTCCAGGTTGGACCCAATGGATTCACAGGACCTGACGGGCAACCCTTCAACATGCGCGGTCTCAATGCCGGCGTAACTGATGCACTACAGGGATTTCCGCAAGTTCTCCAGGACTACCCGAACATGACGGCCATCCGGCTGAACGTCGATCCTTCGCAGGATAGCATGGACCAAATTAGCCAGGTCGTACAGGACTATACGTCTCACGGCATAGTCGTAGAAGCCGAAGACCACAGCGGCAATGGCGGCAATGTCGACTGGTATCAGCAGATGGCGCAAACGTTCAAGGACAATCCCTACGTCATGCTGGAGACACCCAACGAGCCCAGTGGCGACGCACAAAGCGTAGCAAATGACCAAATAAACATTATCAACGCGATCAGATCGACCGGCTATAACAACCCAATAGGCGTGCAACCGGTAGGCGGCTACGACCAATCGAACGTACCGCTTGTCACGTCTGCCGTCGGCAACTCGCAACTCTACGTGACGCCACACATCTACGATTCGAGTACGGATCCCAATGATGCGGCCCAATACGTCAACTCGGAAATGAGCCAGGCGCAATCGAACGGCATGTACTCGTGGATAGATGAATTCGGCAACGCCATGGACGGGGTCACCATGGATCCTCAAGGGCAAGCGACAATTGATGCGGTTATTGCCGCCAATCAGTCCGGCTCGAGTGGGGCAGCCTTCTGGGGCATGGACAACGGCAACCACCCAGACGGTGCTGACTCCGCTTTCCTGACGCCCGACGGTTCGCAGCTCACATCTACCGGACAGGATCTGCAGAATTGGATTTAGGCAAGTGAATGCACGAGTCTTCGAGCTTTGCGGCGTACGGCACGACCCGTCGGGGTCGTGTCGTTATTTTATCTCACGGGAATATTTTCTAAGATGACTCGTTCCGCACAATACTCGAAGCCGGGAACTGACTGCATGCGCGATAAGGGTACGACTTTAACTCTTACTGTTGCAATCGTGCTTGTCGTCGTTGTCGTCGGCGTCGGTGCATTCTGCCTAATTCAATTGTTTGGTGGTGCGCGCGAGCTGCAAACCCTTACAGACTCCGGAACGCTAAATATCGGCAAGCAGATGGTGACCGTCGGCATTCCACTCAAGAGCAGTGCTCAACAAGCCGACTTGCAGTTTATGAACCAGACGTACCAACCCGATCCGTCCAACTGGCAGCTATCCGTCCCTTACGTAAGCACCGTACCAATCAATTCTCCAGCTGATGCTACAGTCACGTTAAACTCCGGAATCGAGGGAAGCAATTTTGCGTATCTCTCGGACCAAAACGGAAACATCACCTTGCAAAACTACAATCGCGTCATTGCGCAGACCGCGATTGTCGGGCTAAATGCCCAGGCGGAAGCTACCATACCAGCAATCGCCAATGCGCAAGCACTATTTGATGTCGTTCAACGCAATAGCGATTCAATCAGTGCTCGCCTTTTGACGAGACTAAACGATCCCGCCGTAGCCGCTCAGATGTTCATGAATACCGGCATGGGCAACAGCTTGCGGATGCTCGGCGCAATGAGCACGCCATCATTTGTTTCCGCCAACTTTGCGGTCTCTTATAGCGACCCGGGATCACCGACAAACGTTTGGATAGATCCCAGCATTCTGCCGTCAGGAATTACGCTGCCCACAAGTGTGTTGAGTAGTGTCAAAAGCCCGGCGGCACAGCCGTATATCAACGGCTACACGACGATAGACACAGGACCATTTACGATCGAAGGTACTCCCGTCTTTCCGATGTCGCAACCGCACCTGATATCACTTCGAGATTTCCATGCCGGACTGTCGCCCCCAATTGATCTCGGCTACGTAGCGCCCAATTCGTTCGGAGCGACAGGATCGGCGGTAGCTCACATCAACAACAAGCCGGTCTCCATCGACTCATCATCGATTGTAGGAGTGCTGACTCCTGGATATCCCGCGAGCATTTCGTGCGGCTATCTGGCAATCTACTCCGTACTCGGCAAATTCGGTGAGATGGAGCCGCTATCCCAAATGCTTAGCCCATACTCCGCCGCCGATCAGCAAGCCATGTATGCATCGCTGACACAACGCGTGCGCGAGATCGATCCGACTCTCAGCGCCAACCAGGTGCAAAGCTTTCTTAAATCCACGATGGTATCCGCCTATTTCGGACAACCGACCTACATTTATCTATATCCCGATTTGAGCAACCCGCTCTATGCACCCTGGCACCAGCAGCTCGTCCAAGCCGGTGGCTCGCAGGGAAATCCAGGACAACTGTTTGCATCGCAAGTGCCGCCACCGGGATTTCCGATTGTGCAACCTTCCACCGTTCCCAGCCAAGAAATGAATTTATTGGGCGTCTATCCGGATGGTTCAGCGACAATGTACTACGGGCCCGGCGTCTACACCGAGTGGATTCCATCTTCCGGTTATAACCGGCTGCTGGGCGTGCTGGTAATTCCATGACAAAAGAGAATACGTCGAACAGCAGTGCTTCCAGCTTCGGCGCAGTCGGCGGCGTGAGGAGAACGCTTCGCAATCTGAGGAAGTCGGTGACCGGTGGCTTCAAAACTATCGCGCCGGTAGCCAGACAGACATTCTCACGCCTTCGTGCGGTGGCCACCAATCGCGCCAG
>DATNQY010000125.1:0-4782 GCA_036703785.1 Candidatus Obscuribacterales bacterium | reverse complement strand
CGACAACTGGACATTGAAGGGGGGCGCAAGCCCCCCTTCACGTTACTTGTAGCGGCGGACAGAAGCCCTCTTTGCCTAGCTGGTCGCCTTGCGCTCATGGTCCAACAAAAAAGGCGCTCTTCGCGCCTTTTATCGTGTGTTTATCGTG
The DNA here is from genome assembly GCA_036703785.1 of Candidatus Obscuribacterales bacterium. GTDB lineage: Bacteria > Cyanobacteriota > Vampirovibrionia > Obscuribacterales > Obscuribacteraceae > JADYXS01. Next base: position 4,634 of record DATNQY010000125.1, on the reverse strand, counting down.
GTCGCCTAGCGTCGCTTACTTGCCGGCTTCTTAGACGACGGCGGCGCATGCTTGGCCTTGCTGTAGAACTGCATGGATTCCTCGGGAAATTCCTTGAGGAAGATGGACAAAACTCGGTCTACCGCGCTCTTTATAAACTGGTCGCGTGATTCGGCGGGCACATAGCAATTTGCCAGTCCAGCTTTATCGACGACTTTCAGCAACCCTTTTTCAGCCAGACGTACCATTGTCGTCATGACGGTGGTGTAGGCGATTTGCCGCTGCTGGCGCAACGTCTCGTAGATGTCGCGCACCGTAACGGTAGGATTGGCTTTCTTCCACACCAATTCCATGATCTCGCACTCGAGATCACCGAGAAACTTTCTCAGTCCAGTTTGGTTAAAGCGGAACGACGCGTTCTCGTCGTTAAGTCTCATTACTTGGCGTTCTCGCAACTAAAACCTGCAAGAATCGTAGCATGAAGGTGAGCGTTGCGGGAGTATGCACCGAGTTCATACTTTTGTTGCTGTTGCTGCAAACCCGCTTTCTATGCGGGTTCCGCTTCTCCGGTGGCGAATAGTAAAATCTTGAAATACAAGAGAGGATCGTTGAAATGGGTTTGGCTAATGCTTTGCGTCCGGTTGTCTTCCTGGATCGTGACGGCACACTCAATGAGGAGATTGGATATATCAAGGAAGTGGAGAAGCTGCAATTGATAAAGGGCGCCGCCTCTGCGATACGCAAGCTCAATGAGGCAGGCGTGGCCGCAATCCTTGTAACCAATCAAACGGGAGCAGCGCGAGGTTACTACGGCGAAGACCATATTGTTCAACTCAACAAAAGGCTGCAGAATCTGCTGGCAGCCGAGAATGCGCGGCTGGATGCTGTCTATTACTGCCCGCATCTGGCCGAGGGCACGGTGCAACCTTACAATCGCGAGTGTAATTGCCGCAAGCCGCTGCCGGGAATGGTCGAAAGTGCTCTTGCTGAAAACGCCGACTTGGATCGCAGCCGCAGCTATGTAGTGGGAGACAAGTCTACCGATGTCGAGCTGGCCCGCAATTGTGGAGCCAAGGCTGTCCTTGTCACCACCGGTTACGGCCAAGATGTGGTGGAAGGCAAGTACCAGTGGAAAGTCAAGCCCGATTACACTGCGCCTGATATTGTCGCTGCTGTTGCTTGGATACTTGATGATTTGAAATCCGGGTTGCGATGATGAACCGTGTCACCGCAACGATCTGATCACCTTTGCAGGACGACGCGGCGTTGCCCGCTTGTCACCGCATATGGTGGCAACAAAAATGCCGATGGACAAGAACCGGACACACATCGACTACGTAATTCCCGCCCTTTGCGTGGTTTCCCCGTTTACTGTCCGCTTGCAGTCTTGTAGATTCGCTGGCGGAGGAACATACCATGGCAGACTCACGATTCGAAGCCCTTAACACCCAACCGGCGCAGTCGGAGCCGTTAAACGCCCTGCAAGCCGAGCGCGTTGCTGAAATGTTCGGCGCCTCGGCCGGCAACAGAACCGCGCGTTCCAGTGAGAATCAGCTGTTGATTCGCACACAGGCATCCGGTGACGGTTCACCAGACGTGCACGCGCTGATGGATCAGCAATTCGGCGAGCTGCGAAAGCTCCTGGGCTCAGGACTACCGACCAACTCGGAAAAAACAATCCTGGAAGCCGGCAAGTTAATGAGCGAAGCCGGTGACCCGAAAACCGGACTATCCAAGGCAGAGCCGCAATTTAAACAGGCGATCGACCAAGCGGACGAAGCACTTGGGGCCGTCGGAGCAAAAGTACACAAGATGTCCGACGCAGATGGCCAACGTGCGGCCGACCAGGCTCGGAAGTCTCAATCGCTGGATGATGGCTTGCACCAGGAAATGCTTTCCGTGACTTTGCCGGAGAAGCTCAAGGCGAAGCTGACAGAAGACCAGCAGCGCGAAGAGCTACCGAAATTGCGGGAGAAGGTAGCAGCCGAGATAGAAGCGTTCATGAAAACGCACCCCGGCGATTATGCATATAGAGGATTGCAGGCAGATCTTGAGCAATATCCGAATATCTACGCCATGGCTACTCAGCGCAAGGCTGTCGAGGATTCCGAACCATATAAGACCGTTAAGGGCTTGCAGAGCGAATATCGCCGCGCAATGGCCGACTCCGTCCTTTCCCGGATGACCTATGGAGAAGCCCTGGGCAGGTCCGGTCGCGAAACCGAGGCGTGGGGACAAATGCGCGAAGCGCTAGGCATGCTTGGACTGAAATTGCCCAAGAATCTGCCCGGCACGTTTGATGCCAGTATTTAGGACAATGCCGGCACCTGTTGCCGGTTCGGAGATCTAGGTAGGTTTTATCCGCAATGAGGAATTGAAAAATGGCCGACTCACCTTACGAACAAAGTCCCTATTTCTCGGTTCCCGGCAGTGGCTCCGAACATGGACATTACTCTATTGCACCGGACGGTCATATTCATGGACGGTTTACCTATGGTTCATCAGGAGTTGTGCCTGATGGATACCCACATCACGAGCAACCGCAGCAACTGATGGCGACTGATAGTACTGCCGGGAAAGCAGCCAATGAAGCGTGGGCTCTTTACTCGGGCGAATTGCAAAAGAGCCGCGATCCAAACGCTGCGATGAAACTCTCGGAAGAAAAGTTGAAGGGTGCTGTCGAGCAGACGGACGACCAATTCAACGCCGCCGCCGGCCAATACAAAGCCGTATCAACTGACGAGAAGGTCGACGCAGCCATTAAGCAAGCGAAGATGGACGCGATCGATTTGCAGACGGCTCTCGACCAACTCCAGCAAAACGATCCGCAGAAGGCTAAGCGTGACAGTCTGCTCATGATGGCGCTACAGGCAGGTTTTCTTAAGGATGGTGATCCGGTAACCTCGGCCGCCAAACAAGATTTGAAAGCAGACGGAGTTTGGGATGCATACAATCGCCAAGAAGAAGACGAGAAAAACCCAGACGTGGTTCGGGCGATCAACGCCTGGACATCAATGCAATCTGCGGGCATGGACGCGGCAGCAGCGCATCAGTTTTATGCAACGGCCCTCCATCAGACGGGGCGCTGGCCGGAAGAGCAGAAGTTGCGCGAAAGCTATAACGCTCTGGCTGCCATGCTAGGCTCCGCCCAACCAGGACAGGACGCCGGACAACAGAACGTGTACCGTCCGCGCTAGCGGCGACAACATAGTGCTTTCGCTGTTGAACTAACGATATCGTGACCGCAGAAGAAGGTTTACTTCGCTGAGAAGCATGGGCATGTCGAACGGTTTTGGCAGATAAAGATCTGCGCCCGATTCCAGAGCTAGCGATTGATCGGGATGTGATGTCACCATAACCACCCAGATGCTGCTTAGATCTTTGTCTTCTTTGACCACCCGGCAAAGTCCCCAACCGTCCATGCGGCGGTCGGAAAGATTCGATTCGAGCAAAATCAGATCCGGCTGAATATCATGCGCCATATGGAGCGCATCTTCGGCGGAGTTAGTCACGGCCACCGAATAACCTTCCAGCGAAAGTATTTCTTGCAACAAGCAAGCCATAGCGCCGTCAGGTTCTACGACCAGAATGCGCGAACGTGCCGGCGGCTCTTTCTGACCTGCGGGTTCTTTTGCCATATGGTCGCCTGCCCAATTGCTTCCGGGCGAAAGTTTTGCCATGTACCTGAAGTCGCGAGCCGTGGTCAGTACATCTACGTAGCTCTGGAACCGTTTTGTGTTGCTGGAAATGATCCCCACGGCGATGGATATGAGGGGGATGCGACGGCGGATGCCACCGCGGCCGGTGCTGATCAGATAGCCGCGTTTTACGTCCTCGGGCGGATAAAAGCGCTTGCTGATGTCGTCGAACTGGTGGCAAATGCGCTCTGCCAGTTCCAGACGGCGCTCAGGGGTGGTGATCACTAGAAAATCATCTGCTTCGATATGACCGGCAAAGTCGCTGTCACCGACGGTGTCCATAAGAATAGCGCCCAGCGCTTTGATCAATTGATCGCCTGCCAAGTCGCCATAGGTTTCGTTGTACACGCGCAGATTGTTGAGGTCTATAGATAATGCCGCCCAGGCGCGATCGGATACCAGACATTGCTCGAGCATGCGCCGGATCAAGTTGGCGCTGGGAAGTTGAGTGAGCGGATTCGAAAGTTCTTCCTGGCGTCGGCGTAAGTGAGCAAGAATACGAATGGCGAGCTCAGAGCGGTCGATGTTTTCGCCGAGCACGTCATCGGCCCCGTAGCGGAAGCAACTGATTCTCTCGTTGACGTCCTCGGATGTGTGCAGCAGCACCAGCACCGGGCGCGGATGCGTCAGCGTGGCGCGAATCTGCTGGCAATAAAGCCGTCCATCGCCTTGCTCCATATGCGCCGTCAAAAGAATCAAATCAGGATGCAAAAACGAAAGCAGGTTGTTCGCTTGCTCAAAAGAATTGGCAACATGCACTTTGGCGCCTGTCTTGTCGAGAATGCTCGAGAACTTCTCGGCAGCTTTCGGCTCGTGAATGATCAAAATCGACGGTGTCGGCATCAACATGATTTAGCCGCGCCCCCGTGCTGCTTGCTCTTCCAGCGAGGCTGCCGGCAGGCGCACCGTGAATGTGGTGGCACCGGGAGTGGAATCGACTCTGATTGAACCGCCCAA
>DATNQY010000124.1:0-3599 GCA_036703785.1 Candidatus Obscuribacterales bacterium | reverse complement strand
TCATCTGCGCCGATGATGAGAAGGCGGCAGTTGCGCAGTTCATCAAAGACCGTTTCCACCAGCGGCGCAAGGGGATTACGGAAAACGAGTTGATGCAGGCGTATTTTGAATACCGTGCGCCTATGCGCATGGAAAAAATCGATTACGGCCGCAAGGATGATTGCGTCGAAGTCGTGTTCTCAGGAGAGTTTAAAGGCAATCCGCTTTCCATGCGCCGTCAGATGCGTGGCAAAGATTCCGCGCTTGCCGCATTAGCCACCATTCTCGAGGAGCATTTCGGCAAGATCGCGATCCGTTCACACCGAAGTGAGTCTCAGGGAATGGGCATTAGCGCCGTCAGTAAATCGCATATAGAGATAATTGATCCCAGAAATAATAGGATCGAAGGACAAGGACAAGATCAAGACATCGAAATCTCCGCTATGAAAGCGCTTGTCGATGCAGCCAATCGCTCTTATGTGATGCAGCATTACGCGAAGCAAAATATTGAAAACGTCTCAGAATCTGTCTGTATTGCCCAGCCCCAGCCACTTTCTGCGGCTAGTTGATATGCAATTGTGGCCCAAAAGTACACAAAGTGTTGACTCTGCCGTCCGGTCCTATATGCTTGAACTCATCGCCGCAAGGCACCGCCCCGCACACAACCCCATTTCATAAAACGACTGATAGCACTCAATCAATGACAGCTCTCCTTACCCTCGTATTGCCTTTTGCCGGAATTATTATTCTGGTACTTATTGAGCAACCGAGGTGCGGACAGGCAGTCTGAGCTAACACAGGCAGATTCACAAGCCCCGCACCTCACACGAGATGCGGGGCTTTCGTTTAGGGACCAACCCAAATGCAAAGCGACGCAATCAAAAAAGGCATATCGAGAGCCCCAGCCAGAGCCATGCTCAAGGCCACCGGTCTTACGGATGCGGATTTGCAGAAACCTCTGGTCGCCATCGCCAACACCTGGACGGAAGCCGGCCCGTGCAATTTCCATCTGCGCATATTGGCGGAGAAAGTCAAAGAAGGCGTGCGCAAAGCCGGGGGCACGCCCATCGAGTTCAACACAATAGTCGTCTCCGACGGCATCTCGATGGGCACGGAAGCCATGAAGGCGTCGCTCGTTTCCCGCGAAGTCATCGCCGATTCGATCGAGCTTGCCGTGCGCGGACACATGTTCGATGCAGTGGTGGCAATCTGCGGCTGTGACAAAACTATACCGGCGACTGTCATGGCTCTGTCCCGGTTAGACCTTCCATCGCTGACGTTCTACGGCGGCTCGATCATGCCCGGGCAATTCCGGGGACGTGATGTTACCGTGCAAGATGTGTTCGAGGCCGTCGGCGCCTGCATGGCTGGTCGCATGACCGCCGAAGATTTAAACGATTTGGAAAACAAAGCCTGCCCGGCCGTCGGTGCGTGCGGTGGACAGTTTACCGCCAACACGATGTCGACAGCTGCCACGTTTCTGGGCATGTCGCCGATGGGCGCCAACGATATTCCCGCCACAGATCCCCGCAAGCTTGATCAAGCCGAGCGCTGCGGACAGCTTGTGATGAAGCTTCTGGAAAAGAATGTGCGCCCCAGCCAAATAATCACGCGCCAGGCATTGGAAAATGCCGTCGCGTCGGTTGCCACCACCGGTGGTTCCACCAATGCCGTATTGCATTTGCTGGCGATTGCGCGCGAGGCAGGTGTCGAGCTGACTATCGACGACTTCCATCACATCAGCGCGCGCACACCGGTTTTGGTAGACCTCAAACCCGGCGGCCGTTTCGTAGCACCCGATCTCGAGCGCGCTGGAGGCATGGCGTTGGTTGCACAACGGTTGCAACAAGCGGGGCTGCTGCATGACGCACCCACCGTTTCTATGCGCACGTTGTTTGCCGAAGCTGCCGATGCGAAGGAAACTGCCGGACAAGAAGTGGTGCGACCTGTCGATAAGCCGATCAAACCAAACGGCGGATTGGCCATTCTCAAAGGCAATTTGGCTCCCGAAGGTTGCGTGATCAAGCTCTCCGGACATACGCGCAAATCGTTCAGCGGGCCCGCGCGCGTATTTGATACCGAATCCGATGCCTTCGCCGCCGTGCAAAACGGCAACATCAAAGAAGGCGACTTCATAATCATTCGTTACGTCGGACCCAAGGGCGCGCCCGGCATGCCCGAGATGTTGGCCGTGACGGGAGCGCTTGTCGGCGCCGGCTTAGCCGGTTCCGTCGCTCTGGCTACCGACGGTCGCTTCAGTGGTGCCAGCCACGGTTTTGTGATCGGACACGTCGCTCCTGAAGCTGCCGCCGGCGGACCGCTCGCTTTTATAAATGATGGCGATGTGATTTCTGTCGACGTCGAAAAACGCGAGTTCAACGTCGCGGCAGATTTTTCCAAGCGACGTGATGGGTGGAAACCGCCCGTGCCGGCCTATCGCAGCGGCGTGTTTGCAAAGTATATTCAGCTAGTGGCGTCTGCTTCCGAAGGCGCGGTCACTATTCCACTGGGCGTACGCCCGGATGGATCAGGTTCTAATGCGCACAATGTGCGCGGCAATGACAAAAAGGAGAGCAATCGTGAAACAGTCACCGTCTAATCAAAAGCCGCTCGAAGGCAAGGTTGTAGTAGTGCTCGGCTATGGCAGCCAGGGCAGAGCACATGCATTGAATCTGCGCGATAGCGGTTGCGACGTCACGGTCGCTGTGCGCAAGAACGGACCGACGTGGAAGCAAGCGGAAGCCGATGGATTCCGGCCGGCGGAGCCTGCAAGTGCTGTCGGCGCCGCAGACGTGGTGGCATTTTTGGTGCCCGACATGGCGCAGCCCGCGCTCTATAAAGAGCACGTGCAGCCGCATCTCAAGCCAGGAACGACATTGCTTTTCGCTCATGGCTTCAACGTTCATTACAAGCAACTTCAGCCGGCCGAGAAGACCGATGTGGTTCTCGTCGCCCCGAAGGGACCCGGCGCCCTCGTGCGTCGCCAATATGAGGAAGGACGCGGCGTGCCGTGTTTAGTGGCGGTTCACCAAGATGCAAGCGGTCACGCCAAGGAAACGGCATATCAATACGCCGAAGGCATCGGCGGAGCACGCGCTGCGGTAGTGGAAACCACCTTCGCTGAAGAAACGGAAACGGATCTGTTCGGTGAGCAAGCGGTGCTTTGCGGCGGCGTTACGGAGCTGATGGCCGCCGGGTTCGAAACGTTGGTGGCAGCCGGATACCAGCCGGAAGTTGCTTATTACGAATGCCTGCACGAGATGAAACTGATCATCGATTTGATCTATGAGGGCGGCTTCGCGCGCATGCACCAATTCGTCAGTGACACCGCGAAGTTCGGTGACCTCACCCGCGGTCCGCGTATAGTCGACGCTCATGCTCGCGAAAACATGAAGCAAGTGCTTGAAGAAATCCGCAGCGGAGCGTTCGCTAAAGAATGGGTTGCGGAATATCAAGCCGGTTCCAAACGCTATAGGGAACTGCTCGATAAAGATCTCAACCACCCGGTCGAAGCGGTCGGTCGCAAGCTGCGCGCCAACATGGCTTGGTTGCAACCGGCGAAAGAACCGGTTGGCTCGAAGAAGTAGACGTCCCTCGTTATCGTAGCGGCGGGCGGAAGC
>DATNQY010000123.1:0-6492 GCA_036703785.1 Candidatus Obscuribacterales bacterium | reverse complement strand
ACTTGTCGACCTTCGTTCCTTCAGGTGTGTGATGTTCTTTTCCCTGACGGGCGAAATGGTTGCTAACGGCGATACCGATAGTTTCCTTCGCGTCATCCTGAGAAATCACATGACGATCGAGACACGCGATAATCTCGCGGGGGGTAGGTAACTTCGCGGTTTCCATAATTAACCTTTCCGTGCCAATGAATTGGCACCACTCAGTTTGATACTAGGATTTCTTGTTGCTTGACTCTTGTCGCTAAAAGACATTTCGACCGTGTAGAACGGGCGACTTCACGTGCAGTTTTCTTTTGCTAAATGAACAAACGGCAGCGGCCGCACGGACCGCTGCCAATGAATTTGCGAATTGTCGAAGCTGTTTGATGCACTTACCCGAGGAAGTAGAACTTCATCCCCAGGCAGATGTACAGTCCGAGCAGCAACGCTCCTTCGAACCAGTCGGATGCGCCGTCAAAGAGCACGGCGAAACAGATGAACACCGCCGCGATAACAGCGATGATCTCACTGTGCGAGAACAGCAGATCCATGGGCTGCCCCATGAAGTATCCGGCCAACACTATGACCGGCGCCACGTACAGCGCGATCTGCGTGCTCGAGCCGAGCGCGATGCTCACCGACAGATCCATCTTGTTTTTATAAGCCATGATCACGGCTGTGCTGTTCTCCGCCGCATTGCCGATGATGGCCAGCACGAAGACGCCGATGAACACCGGCGTCATGCCGATGGTGGACGCCGTCTGCTCGACGTTGTCGACGAGATAGTCGCTGAGTACGGCGATGGCAACCGTTGCCACTGCCAGCACAGCGACACCCAGGTAGACGGGCCACGGCTTCTCGATGTCGTCATCTTCTGCGCTCGTTACGGGCACGAAGAGATGCTTGTGCGTGCCGAGGCTGAAGAATAGCCCGAGCAAATAGAGCACGATCAGCACACCGGAAATTCCCAGTGAGAGATGCTGACTCAGCACCTGAAGCTCTGCGGCAGGCAGCGCTGGCCCACTGTTTCCTGCTGCGGGCAACACGAGCACGAAGGCGATGATCATTAGCAGCTTCGAGCCGGTCGCAGCCGTCATTTTGCTGAAAGTCTGCGTCTCGTACTTCAAGCCGCCGACCAGCATCGATCCGCCCAGCACCAAGAGGATGTTTCCGAGGATCGATCCGGTAAGCGATGCTTTCACCACATCGATCAATCCTGCTTTCACCGCGTAGAACGCAATGATAAGTTCGCAGGCATTACCGAAGGTGGCGTTGAGCACACCACCCAGTGTCGGACCTACATGGTGACTCAGATGCTCGGTAGCCTCTCCCATGAACTTGGCCAGCGGGATAATGCCGATACAAGCAAGCGCCATCACCACGGTGGGTGAGCAGTGCAAATGATCGGCGACAACCGTTCCGGGCACCGCGAGCAGCAGCAGCCCGAAAAATATGTTGACCATGGTTGCCCCTCTCGATTATGCGGCTGCGAGATCTTCGGCGGTGCCGGCGCGCTGCGCTTGCCGGTAGCATTCGAGCTCTGTCTTCCACTCGACCTTCTCGGTCTTGAGCTTGTAGACGATCACGTTCTTCACGCGATGAGCGCCGACATAGCGAGCCAGCTCGGGAAGAGTGATGCTCTTGCGACCCTTGAAGGTGCGCTTGACGAATCCGCTCGTGCCGGCCATACAGTTGCCGGAGCGAACGCTGTCGTAGAACCGCACCTCAATCTCGGGGTGCTTGCTGCACAGATACCGCAGCTCCCTATCGGAGAGCCACGAAAGCTCGTGACGTTCCATTCGCGAGTAACGGATCATGTTGGCGAACGGGCATCCGAACATGACGGCGAACATGGTGAAATAGACAATGCCGAGGGTGACAAGCCATTGGTTCATCACCGCAGCCACCACGGCGGAGAGCGTCCCGAGAACGATCGCCGTTGGCATGGCCGGCAGATTGAGAACACGCTTGATCATAGTGCGACCTCCTTCGGTGTGGGCTGCAGCGCCGAGCTTTTGCTCTGACGAATCAGCACGTAGAGCGCGACGTTCTTGACGCGCGCGCCGCTTCTGCAGTAAGGCAATAGCTCACCGAGCGTGATGCTGCGTCGACCCTTGAATGTCCGCCTGGTGAAGCCGTAAGTGCCCGGATTGCAGTTGCCGGCGAGCACGCTGTCGTAGTGAGAAACAGGCGCATCGGCGTTCGCCAGGCACAACGCCTTGAACTCGTCGTAGGGCAGCTTGGCGAACGGATGCCGTCTGATTCGTTTGGCGCGAAATTCGTTGACCGCGATTCCTCCGGGGAACATAACGACGTAGCCGATGGCGCCTGCGATGACCATGAGAAACGGCTCGTGGAACGCGGCGTAGATCATCGCTCCGACTGTTGCCGTGAGCGGAATGAAAATTAGCGGAATGCGCATCACACAATCTCCTTTGGTGCCGGCCGAAGCTCTGAGCTCTTGCTCAGCCGAATCAGCGTGTAGAGCGCGACACTCTTGACGCGATGTCCCGTCCGGCAGTACGGCAGCAATTCGCCGAGCGTGATGCTGCGCCGCCATGGGTAGTTGAACGTTCGACGGGCGAATCCGAGCGAGCCAAGAATGCAATTGCCGGAGCGCACGCTATCGTAGAAGGTGATGCGCGCGTCTGAATTTGCCTGGCACAACGCCTTGAATTCGGCAGAGCCCATCTTGGCGAATGCGTGCCTCTCGATTCTCAGGTGCCGGCCGATGGCAGCGAATATGCACCCGCCGAACGTCAGCAAGACGCCGAGGTATGCTACAGCGAAGGCTTCCTTGGCGTTGTCGGTGACTCCGACATAGGCCGCATAGGCTACGGTGAAGCCCAGCGCGATCAGGATAAACGGTATCCGCATCACGCCGCGTACTGTGTTGATTACCATGGTTGTGAACCTTCTTCTAGAACAGACCACCTCGGCGAGAATCGCTGTGCCTAGTGCGCCGGCGTGTATGGCGCACCAGATGCGGCCACCCGTTTCAAAAAACGGATGAGATGCCTGATTTCGCGATGGGATTTACGTTTCGGGGTTAGAGTCGGGATACTTATCTTTGGATTCAAAGAGATAGTTTGAGATAAACAAAAAGACTGTTCCTTGGGCAAGATCTCGCGAAAGATAGCTCGGCTATGTAACTCTTTGCAACACGCGCTAGCTGACGTGAGCGCAGAACCGTCGCCGATTGGACCGCTCCAAAACCCGCTTGCCAAGCCAGATTTCGCAAATATGCAGCGGCAAAGAGGAAGTCTAAAGACAAAGCGATCATTTCTGAGCTTGCGTTTATCTCAAGCCAATAATGAATGCAATCTCTAAATTAGGAGCGCTCTCAACATGACCACAGCAACCAAAACCCCGATCAAACCAACTTGGAACGTCCAGAAGATTCAAGAAGAAGCGGTCGGTTCGATGACCCGTCACATGATGACGACATTCCAAGTCATCGAAAAAATGGGCGTAGAAGCTCAAAAACAATTCGGACACGCGATGATCGAAATGAAAGTCGCTTACTTCAAAAAGCTCGGCGTCAAAACTCCGATCGATCTGGTCAAAGCGCTTGCTGAGTTTGAAGCTAACGTTTTCGGCAGCAAGATCAGCGTCTGGGGTGATGAGAAGCAAGCTTCGATGGAATATGAGCACTGTGCGTGCTGGGAATCCATGAAGAAACACGCTCCGATGGATGAGAAGAAAGAGCAAGAAATGGGCAATTGCTGGGCCGAGCAAAACGATGCTATGGCCAAAGCATTCGGGTTCTCGAAAGCCGAAGTGAAATTCGATGGACCGCACGCTGTAGTTACTTACACCAAGTAAGCGTTTCTCGACTGTATCGGCGGGCATAAGTCCGCGACGAAGGAGCGGCATTTCTGCCGCTCCTTCTTTTTGCGCATACACAACTCTGCTATGGGATTTTTCCCACGTATGACAAACGCGTAATAGGTTTCGCCGAGCTAATTTGCCAAGTTCAACTTATCGCTAGATTCGTTTTTCCGAGCAACCCGCACATCGTTCAAACACTGACCCTCAGCAAAAACTTACCCTAACCCGGCAAGTCACTCCTTGTGTAAGGGTCGACTGGCTTGCGCCAGGTGCGAGGGCGGTGTGTCGGCTTGCTTGTTGAAACGGATTCCTGCTGATCATTCAGACAACTCCCACTTTCTGTCTCTCGCTTCAAGGTAAACGTCCATTTGGTCTCTTGTTTGGCGCCCTGTCACATGGAGTGACTTGCCAATCAAGGAGAATTCACATGGCACGAATCAACGTTCTGAACGTTTACCACGAAGAGTTGAAGGACGGCTGGCATTGGGGAGTTGGTGGCTATGAGTCGATGGTCGAGGCCTTCGGGCAACGCGTCCTCGTGGCGACTGATGACGGCGACTATCAGGGAGACTCATATAGACTGATCGCGGACGGTGATGAGCCGCACCAGCGGTACGGCATATTGATCTTCGGATGGGGTTCGTGCTCTGGATGTGATGCGCTCCAGGCGTGTGGATCGGTGAGTGAGCTCCAAGAGCTCGCCGATTCTCTTCAGGACTCGATCAAGTGGTTCTCTCACAAGGAGGCCCTGAGAGAGTACATGGAGAATCACGACTGGGAGGGCGATTGGTCATGGCATAGGGGAGCCTTCCATGACTTCAGACGACAGGTAATGGAGTTCCTCGACTCCGACCGCGTCTGATTTGGTGATGCGCCCCGTGTCCCGGCTTTCGAGGATGCCTTCGGGCACCAAGCCGCGCACGGGCGCTCACCCGAGTGGGGCAAGAAGCCATTTCGGTTTCTTCGCCTCACTCTTTTGGCACCATCACTACTAGCTCATATGGTTGTCGGAGGCTTCATAGAGAGGTTGAACCGACCTCGATCACCTGTACGAAAAACCGCAAAAACGAGCCCCGAAAGCGTCAATCGGTGGCATGCATCTTGCGGTTTCTCTGACAGGTGATCGGGTGTCGTCCACGGGCATGCATTCGTCGCTGATTTTAATCGCCGCTCCAACGGGTATTTCAGAGCATTCCGCAACGACATCGGTAAGCCGGAAATCAAAGTCAACGACCGCACGGACGATCCGTCCCGCAATCCATTTATGCTCGGCATCTTCGGTTAGCCTCCGCAGCTTCACGCGAGTTCGCATAGCATTCAGATCTCGTATTTTTCCCAATGCGATCTGATCAATTAGTAGCAATCACTTGCTCAGTTGCAGATCACAAACTACGGTTTGGTGTTCTCTCTCTTTTCTCAATCTAAGGCACCCACGCGAGCATAGCTCGGGCACTACGTCTGCTTTCACCAGCCGCATCGGCGGTGGTGGCAGCCCGCCTGTGCGTGATCGCAGCGCCAACATTAAGCACGAAACGTCAATTCGTCTCATCGCAAAGATTGCACAGGAGACATCTGAATGACTGTTGAACGAAGGTTCTGGTGGAACGGCGAGTACGAAAAGAACACGGACGAACCGAAAAAACCTACGAAGATCGATTTCCTCACAGCCGGACAAGCGGCTGAAGCGATTCGCGCGGATGACGTGCTTTTCCCCGTAGTCATCGAGCGCCACACGCAGATTCGCCTTATCGTCGAGAGCCCGTACACCAACTCGAAGGTGGAATTCATCGGACCGATCGCAGACCTGTGCGAAATTCGCGCGGTGATCAAATATCGCCCGCGAAAAGTCCGCAAGACCGGCCCGTCAGAACGCCGCGTTGCCGCCGCTCTGCTCGACCATCGCGGTGCCGTGCTCAACAGCAGTAAGAAAAACAAAAAGACTGACATCTAAGGACAAGGCATGAAAGACTTATCTATCGAATCTATGTTTGTCGTTGTGATTGCGATGCTGCTTGCATTTACCCTCTATCTCGCCTGGAACAACGATGCGCAGAACACCAAGCTCGAAGCCGACGCGCCTATAGCTCGCGAATTTGCCACACAGCACTTCAACGAGCTCGACCGCGACCACTCAGGCATTATTACCAAGGAAGAGCTTCAGGAGGCACAACGAGATCGGCACTTCAGCAATAGACAGCACTCACTGATCAATTTGCTGGAGACCGAAATTGCACTTGCCGGTCATGTAATCGGCAGCAACAAGACCTCGATGCCGGTTGTGATTTACACTTCGTGCGGCGATGGCTGCATGATGCCTATCATCACCGACTCGGAGACTACCGTGAACGTCTACGGAATCAGCCGCGACGACTTGCTGGACTTCCCAGCTCGGGTTTTCCGGAAATTGCACGGGCGGTGAATTCAGCTTTGAGCATCGGCAATTGATTGCGCCGAACTCTCGCGAGCAATGCGAAGGAACGGGATACCGTCCTGCTCCTTCGCGTTGTTTCATTCGCGGGTTAGCTCCTATATTGTTTAGTACTAGCGAATAGCCTGGATTAGTCATACAAGGACCACCGCGGAAGGAAAATTTGCGCGCAAATGGCTTTCCGGGCGCTTCACGCGAAAATGAAAAATGGATCAGGTTTAACGCAAAAAAGCGGTTGCAGCAATAGAAAACAG
>DATNQY010000122.1:0-6244 GCA_036703785.1 Candidatus Obscuribacterales bacterium | reverse complement strand
AACCATCACGACTTTCTCGCCGGCGCGCGCAACGCCAATGCCAATGTAAACGCTTTCCGGATTGAGAATGTTATAGCGGTGGTTTGGTTGGTTTCGCGGCTCGTTCATCATGCCGGATTCGGCTCGTCTCAGTAGAGCGTCCGGTTGTTCGTAGCTGCTCTCTTCCCAAGCAAGGTTTTCCGATACAGGTACCGTAACCCCGAGATAGGCGGCGCGCTGTTGGGGATTGCGACCGAACTGGTCGACATGACCGAATTGGCCGGTACGCAGCAGGTATTCCGCGTAAGTTTGTGCCACATGAGCCAGTGCCGGGCTTTCTTGCAGCGGCGGCGACCCGTTGCTGGCTCGATCGTGGTTGACCAGCGCGAGAGCCTGATTTACCATCTCCCGATTTGGATTGCTTAGAGCCAATGAGTCGCCTGATTCTTGTGCTTGTGCACCGAGGCGCGGTGCAATTGCCAGCGCCATACACGCTGTCAGGACATATATTTTTTTACGCATGCGAGCCAAGACCAATAACCCGTCAGTTACCCATTTAGAAGACGCCTGAGTAATTATGGTGTTTCCGGGCGTAGCCGCTTATGAACAAACTTTTCGTCGATAGTGAGCAGGAGGAGTGGCGGCGGTATTAAATATGGTGGCGGCGGATTTAAGGGACAGTACCGAATTGTGGCCCTCAGTCACGGTCGGATCGGGTTGACCTTGGTTGTTCGCTGAGCGTATGTCGCCTATCGTGCTGCCTTCTCCATGTTCGGAAACAATTGGGCGCTTCGCGGAAAAAAGCTTATGAACGCCGTCAGATAGCGGGTCTCGGTCGGGCATTCTGGTGTCACGATCAAACGACAAAAGGCGAAAAATTAGGGTCGCAATGAGCGACGTCATTGCTATAGAACCCAGCACCGATGAGGCTTTCCCTATACCTTAACAGGGAAAATCGTACTACAACCATCGTAGACAATCGTATATAAAGTAATTGCGGCGCGGTGCGCTGTTTTCCAATTCTTTGTCCCCCGGCGCAATTTCGGTACAAGTTTATGAATCACGACGAGGAAATAGAAATCATCGAGTTGATGAACATTGCTCGCGTGTACGTGCAACATGGCGACCTTGAACGCGCAGAAAAGGTTCTTGAGCTCGTCGAGCAGATGCAAGAGCGTGTACGTCGCAATAACAACGTGACGGCAATGTACGACTGGCGAGATACGAATCAGGAAAAAGAAGCGTAAGGCTTCAATTCAAAATGCTGTGATTTCCCCACTCTTGTGCCGGAAAACTGCACACATTATCGGGCGCTGCTCGGCGGCGACGCGTAGCATCGAACGTAAGCGGTGAGGTCATTTGTGTCTCACGCTTGCGTGGACGCAATTGGCGTGCACAACTCCAGCATGCCCAGGCGATGCTGGCCAGGGCAAATCCAAGCAGAACGTATTGCCAGCTGAGCGAAGCCAGCATAAAGCAAACAGCGAGTACGCCGATGCCGACGCCAATTGTTCGAACTTGGCAGAGCATAATCCGTTGCCCTCTAGGCAAAAAGATGCGGTATGAGATTTTGTGAAGTGTATATACAATACACCGCATTCCGATATTCCGGCCACTTGATAACAGTGGAATTTTGTTAAATCGCAGCGCGCGCGGAGGCGCTTGTTCAGCGGAGATCTAGCGATTTATCACCGTCGCCAGGAGGTGCGTTTACAGCACTGTCCTGCGGCACCGGTTGTCCAGGGACGAGCGTAGGCCTGAGCTGCGGCTGCTGTGGTGGTGCCGCAGAGCCTGATGCCTGGGGCGCGCCTTGTGTTGCCGGCCGCATTGATTGTGGTCCAGGCGCAGCGGGTGATGTGGCCGGTTGAGCCGATGGTGCCGCGTTCGACGGCGGCGCGAGCGGTGCCACCGCGCTTGGTGCCTTTTTGCTGATTCCGAGGATGGAATTTAGCTCGGCTTCGGTATCCGTCGGCGCAGCCGGCAGCGTCACCTGGGACGGACGCGTGTACGACGGCAGCGAAGAATTCGACGCATAAGGTGAAGCGGACGGCGCGCGTGAAGGTGCCGCAGCAGGAATTGCAGACGATGGCGCAGCCGACGCTGCAGAAGCACCGGTACCGAATGGAGCGCCCGCCGATGCCGGCGCGGATGTAGGCGGCGTGAACGGCGCAAAATCAGCATTGGCGCTGCCGGCGGGAGACTCGTATGGTCGTAGGGCAGACGGCGCAGGTTGCCTATCCGGCGCTCCACCGGCTGCCGTGGCGTAGTGCCCGGCACCGACGCTTGGTCCGGCCGCTCCTGCCGGCGTCCCACCACCCGCGTATTGCCCGGCCGGAGCCCTGGTTGGATACTCTCCAGATGTTGGCACTGCCTGGTACACGCCTCCATTGCTTGCCTGTCCGGGCGTCTGTGTCAAAGGCACGCTGCCTGTGCTTTTGGGAAAGCCCTGAAAGCCTTGTTGTCCATAATCGCGAAACGGCACCGGCTGTCCGCCCCCAAACCCATCACCGCCCGGGCTCTCGATGCTCAGCGGCGCGAACCCCTGTTGCTGCTGGGAGTTTGTTTCGTTCAGCTTGACGCTTTCCCAGAGGCTGCCGTCCGCGAATTTAACCTTCAGCACTCGAATCTTGACCGCACTGGTGTGCGGGTCGACTTTGTCCCCGCGGAATTTCTTGGAGGCAGTTTGCCCTGGTTCCAATTGTTGCTGATCGTCACCGTTGACGTAGGGTTGGTTGATCTTGCCGTCGGCGCCTACGTAGCCAATGCGGAATTTAACTGCAACAATCGGCCTGTTTCCTACGTTGCGGTAATCAATATAATGTCTTGCGGCGACGGGGCTGCCGAAAGGGTCAAGTTCGAGCTCGGTGGCCGCGCCGACCATCTCCACCGGGCAGCCCGGCTCGCCGACAACCTGGGCATTGAACTTTTTCAGCTCCGGTTGCGTATCACTATAAGCGGGAAGAAATAAACCCGGCACCCAAACGGTAACTAAGGACAACAAAGCCATGACTGAAATCCAGGCCAAGCGTCTCGTCACTCTGTTGCTCATCGCGGTTTGCCTCCTTTATCCCAAGGCTTTTGCGGCTGATGCATCCTCGCAGCCCCAACTGCGTTTCACCATATTACATACAAATGACCTGCATGCACATGATGATCCATACCTTGATCACGGACACTCTATCGGCGGAATGGATCGAATTGCACACCTTATTCGAACTATCAAGAAGAAAAATCCGGACTGCTTAACCATCGATGCGGGCGATATTTTCCAGGGAACGCCTTACTTCACCTTTTACCACGGCGCGGTTGAAGTCCAAATGCTCAACGAAGCCGGCTACGACATTTATACGATAGGCAACCACGAATTTGATGACGGGCCGGTAAACCTGGCGCAGCAACTGGGCAAAGCCAAGTTCGACATTATTAACTGCAATCTGGATGCTTCCGGCTGTCCGCAGCTCGCCGCGCTCATCAAGCCGTCTGTGGTGAAGACCATTCACGGTGAGAGAATCGGCTTCGTCGGCGCGATCGTGCCCGATTTAGCCAAAGTCACCCTGCGGTCCGAAAATGTCAAAGTGATGAACGCGGACAGCGATTGGACGGCGCCGATCAAGGCAGAGATTGCCAAACTCAAGCAGCAAGGCATCAATAAAATTATCCTGGTCACGCATACCGGTGTCGAACTCGATCGCGAGTTGGCCCAATTGCCGGACGTAGACGCAATTGTGGGCGGGCACAGTCACACACGGCTGGACAAGCCGATCGTCATCGAACATCCGGACGGCAGTCACTGCATCGTGGTGCAAACCGGCAGCTACGGGCGCACGCTCGGCAAGCTCGATTTGGCATTTCTACCGGACGGAACGCTCGATATGCAACACACCAACGATCGCTTGATCAACATCACTGATCGCATTTATCCGGATCGTCGCATCTCACGCTACCTGGCGAACAAAGCAAAACCTTTCATGGCGATGCGAACAACGATTGTCGGCGTCGCCGCGGCTAATTTCGACAATAACTTTCGGCAGTCAGGCGGTGATACCGCTTTGGGCGATCTCATCACCGACGCGCTGGCTGACGGCGGCGCGCAGTACGGCGCCACCATCGCCTTGCAAAATCGCGGCGGCATTCGCTCGCGTATTGATGAAGGCCCGATTAACCAGGAAAAAGTTGAGGAGATTCTGCCTTTCGAAAACCATCTGATCGTTGCCACCATATCCGGTGCCGATCTTCGTAAAATTTTGGAAACCAGCGTCGCCGGCACGAGCACCAACAACATCATGTTGGGCGCAAAGTTTCTCGATGTGCACGGCATCAAGTTCGAATGGGATCCCACTGCCGCGCCCATGCATCGAGTGAGGCAAGTCTGGGCTGCGGATAAGGCGGGCGAGTTGAAGCCGGTGCAGGCGGAGGGCGACTACCGCCTGGCGGTGAACAGCTACACGTTCAACAGCGGCGAAGGCTATGATTTTTCACGCGCACGCGACGTCAAAGATACCGGCACCAGGCTCTCTGTTTATCTGCATGATTATTTGATCAAACACCACCACGTCCAGCCCGAGTCGGTTAAACGCATTATCCCGCTCGCGCCATTGCCGCATTCCTAGCATCGTAGCGGCGGGCTTCCCGCGATTGGTACCGGCGGGCTTTAGCCCGCTTTTGTTCACTTCTCCGGCGAACGTCCTTGCGACTGCAGCAATGCGTTTAAGTTTTTCTTCGCTTGTTCGAAGCTGGGTTGCAGCTTTAGCGCCTGCCGGTATTCCGCTTCCGCGAGGTCGGGTTTGCCCAACTTGCCGTATGCCAATCCGAGATTATTGTGCGCCTTTGCGTTTTTGGGATCTTCTTTGATTGCTGCCTGATAGTGCCCGACAGCCTCCTTAATCCTGTTTTGCTCCTGGTAAAGCAATCCGAGATTGTAGTGAGCGTCGGCGTAATTCGGATCGATCAGAATCGCCCGTTTGAATTCTTCAAACGCACCGTTAGTATTTCCCTGCATCATGTATGTCACGCCGAGGCGCGTGTGCGATTCGGCATAACCCATATTCTTTTGCGCTTCTGAATAATTCGGATTGATCTTCAGCGCTTGTTGAAATTGGTCGATCGAATCCGGGTAATTGCCGGTGGCGGCATAGGCAACACCGAGGTTGTTATACGCCTCGATAAATTGCGGATTGAGCTTGATCGCTGCTTTGTACTCGGCAATTGCTTTGGCGGGATCTTCCATGCGCTGGTAGAGACGGCCGAGGGCGTAATGCGCGGTGGCGCTTTTAGAATCAGCCTTGATTGCGCGTTGGTAACCTTGCTGTGCTTTGTCGAGCTGATTTTCCTGTTCGAATGTCAGCGCCAAATTATACTGATACTCGCAATTGCCCGAGTCGAGATGCGTCGCGTCTTCGAAGCTTTTTTCCGCATCCTTGTAGTCGCCCTGATCAAAATGAACGACGCCGAGATTGAAGTGCGCCTCCGCCAATCGCGGTTCGTCCTCGATGGCATGGTTGTATTCGTCGATCGCCAGCGACAGTTTTTTCTGATGGTAGTAAATCTTGCCCATCAGGTTGTGAGCGCGGGCGAATTTCGGATTGCTGGAGAGAATGGTCTGCAGATAGCTCGCGGCTTCGCCAAACTGCTGTTGTTTATAAGCCTTTTCGCCCTGGTCGTAGAGATCCTCGACGCCCTGAGCATGAGCCTGCGGCGCAAGCAGGAGGCAAATTATCAACGCTCGCCGGCAGGCGCGCTGCCAGGCGTCAACTTTCGATTTGAGATTGCTCGAACGGGTCACCATATCAGACGTAATGGTAACGCATTTGTCTGCAGCGGCGGGCGGGAGCCCGCTCCTCTGCGGAACACCCCTCCCGGGCTGGCGTCTTTTCGAGACGGCCGGTCGGCCCGCCGTCCGGACAGGTCCGCGTCAAACCGTGCGTTGAGAGCTGTTGGAGCATACGATGAGCTGGGTGCCGGAAAACATCTCGCATGAAAAGCTGCTGTCGGCGCTCGATATGACGCCGCTGGAGATGGAGGGCATAGGCTCGATCTATCGGACGCAGCTGCGCCATAGACTTCTGACCCTGGCGCGCAAAGCTCGGCTTGAAGTTGCCGCCCACGAGGTCACCGGCTTGCCGCCTGCGGATTTATGCAGCAAAACGGCACTTGAGCTTCAGGCGCTGATGGACCTGAAGAAAGGGCTGCTGCCACCTGAAGACAACGATTTATTCCGCCGCTGGTAGCGGCTAAAACATTGGTAGCGGCGGGCGAAAGCCCGCTG
>DATNQY010000121.1:0-12660 GCA_036703785.1 Candidatus Obscuribacterales bacterium | reverse complement strand
TGTCCAACTGCAGCGTTATATTGGTGAATGCATCGACCAGTTGTTGAGTCTGATCATTCGTCAATCCACCGCGACCGGCATCGTAGGCGTTGCGCATGGCTTCCACTTGATCGACTTGTGCTCGAAGATCGGCTGCGGTTTGCGGTGCCAACTGTCCGTTGGACACGCTGGCATCGATTTGGGTTCTCAGCTGCGATCCTCTTGTGATCAGATTGTTCTGAATGATCGCCTGATTGGCAGCGAGCTTTCCTTGTCCCTGATATCGATAATTGTTGTTGGAAGCATAGTTATCTACATAAGGATTGTTGTTCGGAACGCCGAGCAAGTTTTGTACGGTGTTCAAAAACGATGGCGAGGCCACCGCCGGCGCCATGGATGCTACTAGCAGATAGGCACCGCTGGTGATACCGATTATTTTGGAAAGTTGTATATGTTTATTCATTAGTTGTCCTTTGAGGAATTGTCTAGTTGACCAGGATGCCGATACGAGCGCGCTTCTCGTTTATGATGGCGACATCATTGCTCAGAGCCGATTGCAGCTGGTCAAGCTTCTCGGTGAGATCCCTGGTCCTTGATTCGCTCAATTCGCCGTTTCTTCTGTATCGCGCTTCGAGCACGGACGTTCTGTCCATCTGTGCTTTAAGGTGAGAGACGTTGTCGGCAGACAGGCGTCCCGCTTGGTATTCATTATCGATTCTGTTGAGCAATTCCAGCTTGCGGTAGGTGATTGGATCCACCATGCTCACTTGCTTATTTACGACAACGATCTGGGGGGTGATCACAGGCGTAACGGCCGCGATGGAGTCGAGCCTTTGTGCCAGAGAATTGAGGTCGTAAGCTGTCACCAGTGCTCGTCTGTATGTAAACGTGCCTTCGGCGGTGGCGGCGGTTCTGTCAGCTGCGATGCGATCGAGCTCGGCTCGCAGTCCGCTTATTTCGCTGGTGGAACGCTGTCCGCGTTTGACGGCTTCAGCAAGTTGGCGATCGAGATCTTTGCGTCGAGCATCGATGGATACGACCAGGACTTCGGTGGCAGGCGCGACTGCGACATCTACTGTTCTGCCTGCCGAATCAATTGTGGCAACCACGTTGCCCGACGAGCGATCTACGATCAGTAATCCTGATTGACTGGTGCGACCGTCGATTAAGCCCGTTACCGGGTCGTAATTGCCCTGGAAGGAGCCGGTGATGGGATCGACTGCCAGGTATTGAGCAGTCGAAGGCAGCGTGAGTGCTGAACTGGAGGACTGTTGTTCACTGACAACGGTTGTTGTCGTGCTGGTTGTTTGGGCCTGCACGGGTATGCAGGCTGCGTTCAACGCGATAATCGCCAGGATCTTCAGCGGCTTGTCTTTCCAATTTCTGTTATTCTCAAATAAGTTCATCTAAATCTCCGATAAGTATGTTTTGCCTTCAGGACAGGCGAAGACAGAGCAGCAAGCGCAATCCGATCTCGGACCCGCAGTGACTTTTGTGCCGCTATTCATATTGGACCATGACCCAAGTGAAAGTCCTGTGAAGACTTCACGAACGCGAACGAAAGCCCAGCGCAATATGATGGACCGACGATGGATTAAGGCCGTTCATCGGATCATCGCTCCGGAAGGATTCGACAACGGCTGGCGGGATGATTAGAGTTTCGGAGCGTCGCATTTCATAAGGGCTTTGCCTCCCTCAAGTCTCCAAGCCTTTTGCCGTGTCTCGAATTCGAAGGGCCGATGCGGTACGGGGATGCATCCTGCATGGCGTCGGTCTTAAATCGTTTTGCGAAGTCTGTCGGGTTCGGTCGAAGCCTGAATATCAACTGGGCGCCTCTTTTGGCGATTTCTTGGCAAGGGTCTATAATGATCTTATGCTAGCCAGGTTCTGCCTTGTATTTATCAGTCTCTTGTTGCTGTTGTCGACGGCACCCAGAGCGCACTGCCTGTGCCACGATAACGATGTCTTCGTCGTCTCTGCAACCAGTCTGGATTGCTGCAAGGACGACGTTTCGTATAAAGTCACTGCCGGTATGTCCAATATCAACGGAGACTCGTGCTTCGTTAGTACGTTCGGCAGCGACCAAGCGGCGGGCGTGGGACTAACTATTCCCGGTCGCGTGGTACTGGCGATTCAGAATGTCTGGTCGGCTCAGCAACCAAGTTTTATGGACGACGCTCAGAGTTTGCCAGCGTGCACGAGAGCGCCGCCATCACGGCACCCGCCGGGCATAGCCTTGCATCTGTTCAACTGCGTGCTCCTGAGCTAGGAAGCAAGCACGATTAATTCGTTCGCAGCGGAGTCGCTGCGAACTTCGTGTTGCTTTTTGCCATGTTTTGGCAAGCGAGGAGTTATGAACGCGGATACAGCGCGCCGATTTTTTCGAAACCGAGAGATAGTTTTAGGCACAGCATCGATTGTCATTGTGCTTCTTATTAGCATGCTTGCAGTGGCGATGTTCAAACGACCTGGACAGATGGGTGTGATCGAATCTCAGTCAATGGATATGAGTCAGATTACGCCTCCGGCTGGTGCTGTACCGGTCGCCGTCGCGCCGGTGGGATGCAAAGAAGTCGAAGGAGCAGTCACTTACACGGGCACCGTCCAGGCCTTTAACGACGACGACGTCTATCCGCGCATTACGGGTCGATTGACTCACATATATGTATATCCGGGTGATCGTGTGCGGGCGGGACAGCTACTCGCCACGCTTGACACTGCCAATTCTGAATATGAGCAAAGATCATTGGAGGCACGATATCGAGCGATGGCAGGCATGCATGCCGTCGACATCGCCAAGCAAGATTATCAGGAGAAGCAACACGAGTACAAAGCAGCGGTTCAGGCGGAAACGCGGGCGCGGAAGACGCTCAAGGAAGCGCAAGCGAATTTAGATTACTGGAAAGCAGAAATTATCAGGGAGAAGAAGCTTTTGGATCAATCCGTCGTGTCGAGACAAGAGTACGACGGCGAATTTGCTCAGTACCAAGAAGCAGAGGCAAAAGTCGAAGCTGCACAATCTGAGATTGGCGAACGGACCGAACGAAAGATTGCCGCGCAAGAAGCTTCCGAGGGGATGTTTCAGCACATTCAGCACAGCGGTGAAGAAGCCAAGGCATTGGCGGCGTCAGCGCAAGCGCAAAATCTTGTCCAGTCCTACACCAGGTTGACTGCTCCTGCAAATGGCGTTGTCACCAAACGTGACGTCAGTCCGGGCGTCCTCGTGAATCCCGGTACCCGAATCCTGCGAATTGCGGAACTCGACAATGTTCGATTGCAGGCGGAGGTTGCCACTACTGATGTGGACAGAATCAAGGTTGGTACGCCGGTAGAAATTATGTCCTCTGAAGATTCGAAGGACGCACCACTTCATGCTAAGGTCACGGCACGATTTCCTGCCGCTGATCCAAGCAGCCGCACGAGCATTGTCGAGGCCCTGGTGTCGAATTCCCACTATCGGTTCCTGCCGGGACAGTATGTGGTCATGAATATTGCCACCGGCGCTGCCAGGGCGCTGAGTGTTCCTGCAAGCGCGCTCGTCTATTCCGGCGACAAAGTGCAGGTGTGGAAGGCAGTGGGCGCACAGGCTTCGAAGGTTGCGATTCTTACCGACGTGAAACTAGGATTGATGGGAAGTGACAGCGCGGAAATTTTGAGCGGTCTCAAGGAAGGCGATGAGGTCATTTACCACGGACAAGAAGGCTTGCAGCCAAACGCACCTGTTTATCCGGTGGAATGGGGACCGCTCGGTCCAACGAAGCTACCATCGGGCGAGCAGGTAGCAAGCAATCGTCTGAGCCCAAGCAACGGCTGGAAGCTGACCGAGAACGTAGGCGGAATATCAATTGCAGCTTCTATGCAACCGGTACCGGTTAAGGGCGACTCGAACACATTGATCCTTCAACTGAAGGATTCTGCCGGTAAACCGATAGAGCATGCGGCAATCACGGCCAAAACAAACATGCCGACTATGAGCATGGTTGGACCAGACCTTCAGGCGTCAGAGACAGAAGCGGGAAGCTACGTGCTCAACGGAAATTTTATGTCCACTCTTTGGGATGTCGATTTGACCATGAAAAACGTTGGTCAAACAGCGATTCCGCTAAAGCTGCAGGTTGAGGTACCGTGATGATCAACACCACGCATACCAACGAACCGGCTCATGATCAGCGCACCAACGGGCGCGGGTTCAACATTGTTAGTTGGTCTATCGACCATGCCTACGTAATCATCGCGTTCTATGCGGCGATCAGCATTACGGCTATTATCGCCGTCGCCACGCTTATGCCCACTCGGATGATGCCCTACGTCCAGAGTCCGATGATCGGAATCGTCACCATGCAAGAAGGGCTGTCCGCCCAGGATATGGAAACGTACATCAGCAAGCCGATTGAAGAGTCGATGACTGATATCAGAGGCGTTCGCTATATTCGATCAACGTCACAGGAAGGCGTGTCCATGGTATCGCTTGAGTTTCCTTATGGATACAACATGCACCAAGCGTACACGGACATTCAAGCGCGGATGAATGCAGTTCAAGGGCAACTGCCGGTGACGGGTGCCAATCTCAAACCATCTTGGGTGCTTCCCATCGATCCGCTCAATTTGCCTGTTCTCACGCTCAACTTGACCGCGAAAGATTGGGACCCGGTGCGTCTGCGGCAACTTGCGGACAATGAAATTACTAATCAACTCAAACGCGTTCCAGACGTTTGGTCCGTATACACTTTCGGCGGTTATAAACGCCAATTGCAAGTGCTTGTGGATCGTAACAAGCTCGCTGCTTTTGGATTTTCTATTTTGGATGTTGCTTCCGCAATTGATCGTGCGAACGTCGCGCGGCCCGCAGGCAGGCTAACAACGCCGCAGAATGAAACGATTGCCAGGCTTGATACTTTGGCGAAGAGTCCGACGGTGGTAAAAAATTATCCTATAAAAGCGGCGGGCGACCGCGTTGTATACGTCGGTGATGTTGGGCGGGTGGTCGACACATTTCAGGAACGCCGTGCGTCTTATCATCATTTGCATAACGGGGAAATCACGCCGGGAATCGAAGTCAGCGTAATTCAACAGCCGCAAGCCAGTTCACCCCAGGTGATTAAAGGCATCATGCAACAAGTAGCGATGCTGGAGAAACAATACCCCGGCATCAAATTTCAGGTCAGCTACAACAATGCGCACTTTGTCGGCATTCTCTTGCAGAACATGGTAGAGGAGCTCGCAATAGCTGTCTTGCTAACAGGTTTAGCGGTGCTGCTGTTTCTCGGCAATTGGAGAGGGACGTTGATTTCGATGATCACGATTCCGCTCTCGTTGTCCATCGCGGTGCTCGCTCTGATTCCAATGGGAATGACATTGAACAGCTCGACCCTGATCGGACTTCTGCTTTCAATCGGGAGGCTGGTCGATGATTCCATTATCGACATCCATGCAATTGAGCGCCATTTGCGCATGGGCAAGGACCCGCGCACAGCCACTATAGACGGAATCACCGAAGTCAGGCTGGCTGTGGCAGCCTCGACTATGGTTTTGATCCTGGCGCTTGTCCCTTTGCTTGTCTGCGGTGGCATCGTTCAGGAAATGTTTGTTGGCTTGGTTTGGCCGATCATCTTTGGGTTGATCGCTTCGTTCATTATCTCGCTGACACTTACCGCCGTCCTGGCGGAAAAGTTGCTTCGTGCACAGAAGCGGGATGAAGGCGTTAATTGGTTCAAACGTCGGGTGTTGATTCCCTTTGATAATGGGCTGACCCGCTTGGAAGAACGTTATCAGTCTTCAGTCGCCTGGTGTTTGAAGCATCGATACATTAATATGGCGCGGATTCTTTGCACCATCATTATTGGATTCACGTTCTACAACTTCATCGGTAGCGAAATGATGCCGCTTGCCGATGTCGGCCAAGCATACGGCGTTTTGGAAATGCAACCCAGCGTGTCGTTTGACGCTACCGAACGGGCTGCTACTCAAATCGAGAAGATCATGTCCAAATATCCGCAAATAAAATCCGTCTCCTCGGAGATCGGCTGGGACCCAGGCGGTACTTACTTCAACGGATATGGTATGCAGGCTGCAAATACAGCCACGTTTATGATCACCCTCAGCGATAAAGATCAGCGGTCCAAAACGATTTGGGATGTCATCGACGGCGTCCAGAAAGAAGCGACTGCAACGATACCGGGCATTAGACGCTTTCAAATCAAAGAGATGGGCTCCGATGTGATGGCCTCTTCTCAAGCGCCGATTTCCATTCTCGTAACTGGCCCTGATATGTCGCAGCTCTCGACAATGTCCGAACAAGTGGCTAGCATTGCCAAGCGAATCCCCGGTGCTTATCAAGTCGCGACAGACTGGTCGATGGGGAAGCCCGAGCTGGATATTCAAGTCGATGCGAGGCGCGCGGCTGAAATTGGACTAACGCCCGATCAAGTTTCGCAGCAAGCGTATTACTCTATTACCGGTGGGCTGACCAACGAATACTATCGGCTCAACAACCTCCGGCAAAGGACGATACTTGTGCGCTACGACGAACCTGAGCGTCAAAACGAACAAGATCTATTGCAAACAATCATCACTGGAAGCAACGGGCAGCAAGTACCGCTAAAAACACTTGCAACCATCGTACATCGTTCGGGTCCCACGATAATTAACCACGATCAGCTTAGGCGTGCAGTCAGCGTCCTGGCTTCCTACCGGAAGAACGGGCCGCCGTCAATGGACCTCGACATGAGCATCATGGACGGTGCAATGCGCAAACTAAATTGGCCGCCAGGATACAGCATTGAAATGCGCGGCGATATGACCCAGATGATGGATTCTTTCGCGCGATTGCTTCGAGGGCTGGGGTTTGCCCTGATTCTGATTTTCCTGTTACTGGTTGCGCAGTTCCGAGGAGTTCTGCAACCGTTACAAATGGTCTTTTCCCTGCCGCTTGAACTTGCCGGCGTGTTCTTTGCACTTTGGCTGGCGCATCAGGCATTCTCGACAGTGTCAATCATGGGAATCATCATTCTCACAGGAATGGATGTGACGACTGCCATTCTGCTTATCGATCAGATTCTGCGCGTGCGGGCAACCGGCGTTGCACGAAACGAAGCCATCGCGTCTGCATGCGCCTCTCGATTGCGACCGATTTTGATGACCTCGGTAATTACTATCATCGTTATGATTCCTGTTGCGCTATTCCCGAAGACAGGCATGGATGCTTATTCGCCGCTCGGCACCGTCGTTGTTGGTGGATTGTTGGTGGGCACCATCCTGAGCCTGTTTGATATTCCCATAATGCATTCCTACATTGATGATCTGAATCAATTTTGCCAAAATCGGTTCGCAAAGCTAAGACGGAGTGAACAGTGATGATCAGATCAAGTTCGCTCGGATTATCTCTATTGGTGGCTATTGTCCTGCTTTCTGGAATGGACGGGTCCGTTGCTATCGCCCAGACTCCTCTGTCGGAGCCGATCTTTTCTAATCCCGTCAAGATCATAATTTCCAAAGATGTCCTGACAGGCGATCTACCTGTATTGAACAGGTCATTAAAGCTTGACGAAGCAATTCAGATCGCTTTGAAGGACAATCCTACGCTGTTGGAGACCGAACGGACTTGGACGATTTCAAAATATTTGTCGAGATCTGCTTTGGCAAAGCTGGGGCCGTCAGCATCGGCGAATCTTTTTTATGCAAAGACGAATCTCAATCAAACTCTTTTCTTCATGAATGACAGCCCCGTCGCTTCATGGCCGATGCAAAATACGGCACCGCGTGGAAGTTTGCTCAGTGTTGTGTTCGCCGCGCGCCAGCCATTGTTCACCGGTGGCAGATTGGTGGGCGGCTATAGAGCAGCGCGAGCACAAGAGAAACAGTCGCTTGCGAGCTTCAATGCAGATCGCGTCAAACTTGCACAGCAAGTGAGACAAGCATACTGGGAATCCGCGCTGCAAGAGGCGCGCGCAAAACTGAAATCTCAGTATGTTGTGTACCGCCAGTCCACGGTGGGCAATACGCAGGCGAAAGTGGAATCCGGGAAACTTCCGCGCGCAGATCTACTTCGCGAAGGGGCAGAATTGGCAAATGCTCAAACTCAATTGAACGACGCATATAGCGATTTAAACAAAGCTCTGCTGAACCTCAAGGCGCTGCTCGCTATAAATTTCAGCTCAAACGTGGACGTCGGCGAGGGGCTTGAGCTTGTCCCGCAAACTAAAGATCTGAACTATTATCTTGGCGCTGCTGCCGCCAGTCGTCCCGAAATTGCACGGGCGCGATCCGCCATTGAAGAAATGAAGGCTCGGCAAATGGTCGCACGAAGCAAATACTCGCCGCAAGTCGATCTTTACGGACTAACATCGAACCAAACCGGACGCACGCCGGAATCGCCGGATTCAGTCGCAAACGGTAAGTGGGGAGGCATGATCGGAATTATTGGCGGTGTGACACTGTTTGATTCAGGCAGCCGATTCAACGAATTGCGGGCAGCCAATGAGGCTGTCCGCAGAGCACAGGCTGCCGCCAGAGAAACCGAAATCGCCGTGGGAAAAGAGGTAGCCGCCGCATGGATTGCTCTGGACCTGAGCGAAAAAAATGCCAAGCTTGCACACTCGCGAGTACTGTCGGCAGTGGAAGACAGCCGCCTAATGCACGCGAGATTCGAGGCAGGCAAGGCAATTGCCCTCGAAGACTTCCAATCATCGGTCCGCGCGTTTGACGCTCAGCAGCAAGAGCTGGAAGCCATTTATAAATATAAGCTGACCGAAGCCGACCTCCTTGCAGCCAGCGGCAGCATTTAGCCAAAGAAGCAAGCGCGACGCCCGAGTGCATGCAAACTCATGCCGGCAGCCTTGGTAATGGAGCTTTCAGCGGAGTCCCCACACCCACGGATACTCAGTGCTCTTGAGCAACCTATATTCGGTAAGTTGGGTACGCATTGCCGCAGACAAAAATCTGTGTCGCAATTCCAACAACTGTTGCCATGCAGCGCGGGTGAAATGGAAGCAAACAAAACCAGGGGGCGCAGGTGGTGCAGAGCGCTCCATCCACCCGGTCGCGAGTAAGTCTGGCAAATCGGCATCATTCCTCAAAAGCATGAAATCGGAGCTGTTGTGATCAAGAAAGTGTGCCACCATAAGTTGGGTGCGGTTGGGCAGTGATGTTAGATTGGGCAACGTCAGCTGCGGTCCTTGTTTCGAAAGCGAGCTGTGCGAACGGTGACCAAATAACTTTGACCAGAATTTGCTGCAGAAACTAAGCATAGTGTTACCTCTCTTATTCGCCAGAGCGGATCGATTGGCTACTGCTATTGTTCTCGGCGACACGCTGCTGCACAGCTGGACCGGGCGTGTCGCTTCGGGGAAATCCAATAATGCCGGATACTGTTAGTATGACACATTGTGAACAATCGCGCCGCGCGTTCAGCTGATCCGAGTTCGATCATTCGTCGTTGCTCAACCTTGTACCCGTCCCGGTTGTTACGTGTTACGCGGCTCGGCGTTCAATCGATTCCTGATTCCAATTGTCGTAATGTACCGGACACCATGCAACGGCACCACTTTCCAGCAATTCGACAACGGCTGCGATGTCTGCGGCCTCATCCAGCAAACCACAGTCTATGTATTTGAAGGCTTCATGTTCTAGTGCTTCGATTTGAAATTTGTTCTCTGCAGTCATATTTACCTACCCTGGCATTCTGCCTTCCCAATCCACGACGACGACGGCCTCGTATGTGGCCGGCATTTGGGCGGATATGGTCAAGTGGTGTGGCAAACCACTTTGTTCGCTGTGGGATTCAACAGCAGCCTGATGACAACGCGGCCAGCCTAATCGCCTCCCATGGGCCGCGTGAAGTTGAGCTTGCTCGCGGCGACTGCCGGATGTCGATGGATGAGCACCTTTGTGGTTGACCAAGATTGGCTGCTCAAATAATTCGAAGGTCTGACCAACCGGCTGAAATTCATCATCGTCGATTAGCAATTAATCATGGCGAGAGTGGTTGCAGCCGCTCCAGGTCCCGCTGGTGCCCGAAAGCGGCATCTGCCACTACCGGTGGTGAAATGTTGGTGACCGAATTGCCTGACAAGATTGCTCCGCTAATCCTGACACGCCAGTTGCAGATATGCGTCAAGCTGTATATGGAAGGGAGCAAAGCTGAGCGCTTGCGCTGAAGCAGCCGCATCTGAAAAAGCTCGCATGATTGGAAGGTTGGGTGAAAATGGCACAGATTCTAATCCTGGAGGAAGAAGCTGGACCCGCGATGCCTTTGCGCAATAGCCTTCAATGCCATCATCAGCTTCATTTTGTCGATGACTCGCTGGACGCCATGAGGTTGCTTCGCACAGAAAAGATCGATCTCATAATTTCTAGAGTGCACTTGGACAATTCAAACCTCTTCGAATTCATCAAGACGGCCAAAAGAGAGCCTTCAACACGCAACATTCCGTTCTTATGCTTCTGCGAAGAAGAAACAAACGCAGCAAAGTTTCTCGATGGACACGTCGAGCACGCCGCTATACTTTGTGGCGCTGATAAATACCTTGTCCTCGAGCGGTTCCGTTGCAATAATCTGTATGATTTCGACGTGCTGCGTCGCACCATAGAGGAATGCATGGTGGCCCCATAAAGCTTAAGAAGCAGCTTGAGTTTGCTGACCGGATCGAGCCGTCGGTATTTGATCCGTAGCTGCTCAACGAAGAAAAAGGCGCCCGATCTAGGCTATACTGCTAGATTTAAGTCAAAAGAAAAGTTTGGCAGCAATCTGAACTTCCGTCGTCTGGCTGATCGACTGGGGGCAGATTGCCAAAACGAGAAAGTTTGCCCAGCAGGGCCGATCGGCTCGCGGCGAACCGAAGCCACTTTCTGTCTGACTGAACGTCGCCCTGAGTGAACTCATGGAGAGCGGCAGACTTATCCGGAGAAGCGCATCTATGACTAGCAAAAAAAAGGCTCAATTGCCCATACCTCAAGAGTCAACAAACTGGTCTGCAGCAGATGTCTTGGAGTACGCCCGGGTGGCTTGTCTGCTCACGGACCTCAACGGCAATATACTTTGGGCCAATGCAGCGGCGGCATCGCTTCTCGGAGCATCACAACGGCATCTTCCTGGCAAGCCGCTGGTCGTATTCGTCACCTTCCCGGGTCATCAGAAATATTTCGCACTCTTAGAGCGTCTGCGCACAGGCGAGGTTACACCGGACGCTGTCTTTCCGCTTCGTCGCCGCCGAGGACACCCCTTCACGGCGGCCTGCAAGGTATCTCGCAGTTTTAGTTATGGCGGTGAGCCGATCGGCATCTGGATTCTCAGCGACTGCACTGCAGAAAATGCCTCGTCGCGGCTTGTGCAGAAGGTCAATGTCGAGCTCGAATCCTCCAAAGCTGAAGTCGCCTCTCTCAAACTCGAGATGGATAAGGCGCTCAGGGATAAGAGCGCCATTATTGCCCACCTGGTGCACGAAGTGCGCACTCCACTGCAGGCCGCCATCGGTGCCGCCGAACTTCTGCAAAAAACCAACCTGACGGCGGAACAGGAAGGCTTGATTCACTCGGTCTCTGTAGCAGCCCGACAACTCAAGGAGGTCGCCGATGCGGTGCTCAGTTTGACACGGGTAGAGCTGCTTCAGCCTGTCGTTAAAGCTAGCGAGTTCACTCTGGATCAACTGCTTGATGATGTCTGCGGGCAATTCCGCGTAGAATGCGACGCCAAGCACCTTTACTTGCGCAAATCTATCGCCGAAGACGTCCCTGCCCGTGTTTCAGGTGACGAACTCCGCTTACGCCAAATTCTGCTCAATCTGATTTCGAATGCCCTGAAATTCACGCAAACAGGCGGCATCACTCTGGCAGTATCGCGCTTCACCCAGTCGAACAACCTTCTGTTTTCGGTCGCCGACACTGGCAGCGGCATGTCAGAGCATATGGTTGAACATCTGTTCGACCCATTCACCAGCGCTAACAAAGTTCCCAGTCGCGCGCACGGCAGCACTGCGTTGGGACTGTACATCTGCAAAACCCTGGTCGAGTCGCTGCATGGCCGCATAGCTGCCGAAAGCACTATCGGTAGAGGTACGACTCTGATGTTTACTGCTCTATTGCCGGCCTGCGACGCTGCGCAGAGGGAAGGGCGATCAGCGCCGGGCAGTGACGCCGAGCGAGACCAGCTGCCACCGGTGCGGATACTGCTGGCCGAAGACAGCGAACTCACTGCCCGTGTCGTTGCCATGCAATTGTCAAGCATGGGTTGCCAGGTTGTGCGCGTCGCCGACGGCGCACAGGCGGTTGAGGCAATCAAGGGCGGACAATTCGACATGATCCTTATGGATTGCAATATGCCTGGTCTGGACGGCTATGGCGCCACACAGACGATTAGGCAGCTTTCCGATCCGGAGAAATCACAAGTGCCGATTTTGGCACTGACGGCCAGTGCCGGTGAGGATGATCGCAATAAATGCTTGGGTGCGGGCATGAATGAATATTTGCCGAAACCGGTCGGTACCGAGGAATTGCGTCAGGCGATACGCAATGTGCTGCGCGCTGCCACCAAGAAGTCAAATAGAGTAGTGTCCTGAACCGTAAATAGCTTTCAGTGTGGCTATCTTGTCCAATATTTTATCGGCGCTGGCTGTCCATGTGAATTGATGCGGATTCCGATTGTAATTGTCCACGTATTCGTTAATGGACTGGACCAGAGCAGGCACC
>DATNQY010000120.1:0-27773 GCA_036703785.1 Candidatus Obscuribacterales bacterium | reverse complement strand
AAGTTAGGCACCGCGATTGGTGGCTTCTGCCAAACGCCTAATTCATGGGGAATTTCAGCGCGCCGCAGTTCGGGATTGTTGCTCGATGCCTTTTCGCGAGATTGATGCTGTTCTGCTGCCTGCATCGCACGTTGCTGCTTTTCCTGTTGGACCTCCATCTCGTGTTGTTGTTTTGCTTCCCGCACCTGCTGCGTACGTTCTTGCTGCGCCTCGCGTTCTTGTACGGAGAGCTGCTGTTGTGCTTCGCGCTGCTGCTCGGACTGCTCCTGTCGAGCTTCACGCTGCTGCTCCGCGCGCTGTTCCTGCGCTGCTCGCTGCTGCTCCGCGCGCTGTTCCTGCGCTGCTGCTGCTCGCTGCTGCTCCTGCTGCCTGCGTCGCGCTTCGTCTTCCTGCGCACGCAGCGCCTGCTCTTGCGCGCGCCGAGCCTCTTGTTGCTGCTGCCTGAATTGTTGCTCTTGCTCTTCGCGCCCATTGCGGGCAGCCGCGCTGACCCGATCGAACGTTCCACTCGACACTATCAACAAAGTCGCCGCTAAACAAATGCCTCTTTTCACGCTAAAGACCTCGGTAAATCCGCTAGCCAGATGCCGGATAATGAAAGCACGAACCTTTCAATCCAACAATATTCGTGCCGCGTTTTCCGAAACAATCAGGATTCGGCGCCTCTTTACTGCCCGGGCTTTCGTCTGCTATCCTTGAATCACCCGACTTAGTTAACTTAGTTCACCATGCACCAAGTCAACATTCACGAAGCAAAGACGCATCTCTCGAAACTTCTAGAAGAAGTCGCGAGAGGCGAAGAGGTCATCATTAGCAAAGCCGGCAAGCCTATTGCCAAGCTGGTGCCGCTCGACAAGAAAACAAACAAGCGAAAACCAGGCGGCATGAAAGGCAAGATTCGTATAGGTAAGGATTTCGACGCTCCGTTGCCGAAGGACATTCTGGCGTCCTTTGAAGGACGCAAGTGAGAATTTTTCTCGATACCCATGTCGTTCTGTGGTGGTTGACGGACGATCGTAGACTATCCAGACTTGCACGCCAGTACATCGAAAAACAGCAGAGTCAAATTTACGTCAGTGTTGTGACGATATGGGAAATCGCTGTCAAACAGGCGCTGGGGCGCATCGACATAGACTTACATGAGCTAGGAAAAGCTCTGACTGCCAATGGATTTCAAGTATTGCCGATTACCTTTGAGCACGCCACCGAAGTGGCCAATCTGCCCTTGCACCATCGCGATCCGTTCGACCGTATGTTGCTGGCTCAATGTACTGTTCAATCGGCGAGGCTGCTGACTCATGATCAAACTCTATCGGCCTATGGACAGCTTTCCATCTTGGTCTAGCCGTTTTGCGGTTTTTCCCATTGTCTGCACATTCCGGCAGCAGTATTGTTGGGGTTATGGAAGGACCCTTCTGTCCAGACACCAAAAGCGCTGAGGTGCCGCGACCGTCGGCCGATGGCTTGCCGGGCGCAGATTCAGTCTTCCGCCTATTGGGCTCGAGGCACCAGGGCACGGTTTTCCATGCGGAGAACGACTATGTTAGTGCGGCCCATGTGGTTTCCGGACAGCGGCAAATGTTCTTGGAAGACGGGCGCCAATCGCGTGATGAGCTGGACGCGCACGCTGGCGAAAACCGGCACAACGCTCGCCGCTTTCGCGCTGGCAAGCGACACCTACGCCAACGCAACGAAGGGCGTGCTCTAACTGATGTGAAAGTGGACTCAGCGCACCGAAGGTATCGCCAATCCATTCCATTCGCGCTCGCTGTCAACATAAGAAACGGCAGCCGCCGTCTTCATCACTCGACGCAAATCGCAATCGGTGAGCATTCGCGTGATGTTGAAACGTTTCAGCGTACGCGGATAACTGACGCGCATCATTTCCAGAGTCAATCCATCGGTCATCGGAATTGTATTTGGAATCGTGTATGCCACCAGTTCGTTCTCACTGCAAGCAACGCCGTTGGCGTGCAATTCAGCGAGGAAGCCGACGCGTACAGGTACCGCGCCGCTGTCACAACGCGTTCTGTCACCGACGTTGAGCACCACTGAATCTTGACCGCTATCGGCGAGGTTGGCAACCACGAATCTGCCGTTGAGCATCGACACCATTGCGAATGCGCCCCGGGCTAGTCGCACGGAAACGCCGTTGCCGCACATCGCGGATGAAACGTACACGGGTTGCTCGTTGACCTTGATCAACAGAGCACCGTGCGACAATTGAATATTGTTGGGCGCGCAAACTGAATAGGCAGCGCCGCAGGTCGGCATGAGTTGCGCGATAGCAGGTGGAACCGTCGCGTCCAGATCGCCGGGTGTGATTGCGGCGTCGACGCGGTCCATTGCCGAGGTTTCAACCGGCACGGCAGTTGGAATAACGGCTGCCAAAGGAGCAGGCTGGAAGCCTGAGATCCCAGTGTTAGGAACGACAGCTGCGATCCCCGTGTCAGGCAACATAGCGACGCGCGCGTTTCCCCATTCAATTGGCGACCATATGCCGGTGAAGTTGTAGCGCGGGTCCCGGCAGACAATGGCTCCGTGACTTCCCGGTAAGGTATTGCGGTCCGGACCGAGCAACAACTGACGAATTCCCTGGGCGTGGCCTAGACTGCCACCAATGCCGGTGACATCCGTTGGCACTTGCGGATAAGGAATCACGAGAGGTCCGGCGGAAGTTTGCACTGTTTGCAGTTGAGCCATCGCCGGCGCGCCGATTCCTGCCAGCAACGCCGCGCACGCCAAGTAAGTTTCACATTGCCGTTTGAGATTCAGGTGCATACGCTGTTCCTCCCCGGAAGCGCGGGCTGTTGGATTGCCTGCTAACTTGCATCGAACATATATATGGTTAGCTCAGGCGCTACGACGCTGCCTCAACAAAAACGTTTCTTGCATTAGAATCATAGGTTGATGATGCGCGATTCCTTTTACGAAGATCTGCTCCGCCCGCTGTTGTTTCGGCTGGATCCCGAAGACGCGCATAATCTCGTGCACAGCTTGTTGCATACCTTTGGTGGCGTTTTGCCGGCGCTTCCTTATAGATATGCCGGCACCGATCTGAAAACCGAGATAGCCGGTCGGACAGTGCCCAATCCAATTGGCCTGGCGGCCGGCTTCGACAAAAATGCAGAGCTGACGGAATTGCTGGGCTACTTAGGATTCGGATTTGCTGAGGTTGGATCGATCACTGCGCGCCCGTCGCCGGGAAATCCTCGACCCCGTTTGTTTCGACTACCCGAAGATCAGGCATTGATCAACCGATTGGGTTTAAACGGCGAAGGGGCTGACGCAGTAGCGCGCCGACTGAAATCAGCCCACCCATCTCTCCCAATCGCCGTTAACATCGCCAAAACGCACGATCCTGCAATTTCCGGAGATAAGGCCGTCGAAGATTTGGTCTATTCTTTCAACGCCGTGAAAAATCTGGATGTAATCTATGTGGCTCTCAATGCGAGCTGTCCGAATACGCGCGAAGGTTGCATGAAGGAAAAAGCGGAGCTGTCTGCGGTAGTTGGCGAAATTCAGAAATTGAACGATCGCCGAATCCCTCTATTTATCAAGGTTTCGCCAGATAGCTCTGACCAACTGGCCGAAGATCTCGCAGAAATCGGTACTACATTCGGAGTCGCTGGATACGTCTGTGGTAATACGACAACTTCACGAGAATCGCTCAAAACAGATTCCAACAGACTTGTTGCTGTCGGCAATGGTGGATTGAGCGGGACTCCACTTAGATCGCTCGCATTGTCAACTGTCCGCAAATTTGCCAAGCGAAAAACGTCTCAGCAACAGATAATTGCTGTTGGTGGCGTTTCGAATGGTGCTGACGCTTACAAATTCATTCGCGCCGGTGCCACTGCGATCGAGCTGTACACTCGGCTAGTTTTTGGTGGCCCGAACGTAGCCAAGTATATTTGTGCGGAATTGAGTGAACTGTTGGTAAAGGATGGCCTGTCCCTGAAAGCCGCCACCGGTGCGGATCTCAAGTAGCGCATGCACAAACATGCGTTTATTTCAATCGATTTTTTAACATACATGCGCGGTATAGCCATACATCGACTAGGGTTATCAGTGATTTACACATGAGCCCCATTTGGTAAAACTAAAAGTGGTCTCCAGTACGTCAAACAACGAGCGATTTTTCCAAACAACCAAAAGTTATTGGTGAACTGATTCAACGCAGCACCCGCGCGACTGACGGTCACCAAAA
Source organism: Candidatus Obscuribacterales bacterium (assembly GCA_036703785.1). Lineage (GTDB taxonomy): Bacteria > Cyanobacteriota > Vampirovibrionia > Obscuribacterales > Obscuribacteraceae > JADYXS01. The sequence continues at coordinate 23,563 of DATNQY010000120.1, read as the reverse complement.
GAACACCAAATCCAAGGGACAGCGATCCATTTGGGTGGGGAACATTTTGTCACTACTATCGGAGAGGACGACGATGAGTGTTTACGAGTCCGAAATGAATATGAATAACGGCTTTGTGCCCGCGGGCAACATTGCCGATCACGCGCATACATATACGACGCGTTCCAGCTTTGATCGCACTGCGGTCGACAGCAAAGCGGTGCACCGCCGCCGCCGCTGGACGCACGAAGAGAAGAAGGCAATCGTTGCCGAAACCGAAGGGCCCGGAGCCAGCATTTCCGGCGTTGCCCGTAAGTACGGCATTGCCCCGCGGCTATTGTTCTCGTGGCGCCGCCAGCTTTCCGAAGAGATGGCGTTGACGACGAGATCCGGTGCCAAGATTGTCCCGATTTCGATGGTGCGCGATCTGGAAAAACGCATCCGAGAACTCGAGGACCAACTCGAGAAGAAAACTTCGGAAGTCGGCACTCTGACGAAAGCGTTGGAGATGGCGTGCCAGCAGGAAGCTCAACACGCTCAATAGCGTTTAGGCCGCTCCCGGCGTTGCGATGCACCGCCCCTGCGAAAAATTTTGCCACCAGATATGGTGCAAATCCGACCAACGACCCGATTTAACCATCGGGTCGTTTTGCTTTGCCCGAACTTGTTTTTCGCCCCAGTCTTGTAGCGGCGGGCGGAAGCCCGCTTTACCAATGCCTAACTTGCTCTTGTCCTCTATAATGTTTCCGCACTTCACGGAAATACGGCTCATGGCATCCGACGCTTTACCCCCTTGGGACCAAATGCTCGCCGTTTTTATCGGCGGCGCAATCGGCTCATTGACGCGTTTTGTCGCCGGGTACGCTTTCGGTGCCTGGTTGGGTGCTGATTTCCCATGGGCGACTCTATTCGTCAACGTCGCCGGCAGCGCCTGGATGGGGTGGGCGGGGACTTTGCTAACCGCCAAACCGACTGCTATGGATCCCCTGCTGAGATTGTTTCTCACTACTGGGTTTGCCGGGGGCTTCACGACCTTCAGCACGTTTGCCTTTGAGAGTTGGGGGCTCTTCCAACGAGGGGAGCCTCTTCTGGGTTGGGCCAACATCCTGGGCAATTTGATTGTCGGATTTGTCTTCGCCTACGTCGGAATCATGATTGCCAGAACCCAGGGAGGCATCTAAATGAAAACGAATATGCGACTGCGCCGGGTAATGATCTTTGTTGACGAAACGGACAAGTTTCACGGCAAGAATCTATCCACCTGCATTGTCGAAAAGGCAAAGCAACTCGGTTGCGGCGGCGCCACGGTGATGCGCGGCATCATCGGATTCGGCAGTCACAAACGTGTTCATACCGCCGCGCTCGTGGATCTGTCCATTAGCCTGCCCGAGGTTATTTTGATCATTGAGTCGCCGGAGCTTGTTGACTCGCTGCTCAAAGAGCTGGAACAAATGCTGAAGGAAGGACTGGTCGTCATCGACGACGTCGACGCGATCAAATATTCGCAGTCCTAGCCAACGACGATCTCATTTCGCAGCAGTCATGAAGGCGCTTGTCGCTCTGATCAGGCGGTCTACATCATCCATCAGCGAGATGCCTGATTTATGGGGGCTGAAATTTAGTTTCTCATTGAGTTGATCGAGGCGTTCGGACAGGTGCATTTCGGAAAAGGTCTTGCCGAAAAGTTGAAACTCGCACCAGCCAACTTTCACGATGGTTTTAGCCTGAGGCGGCGGGGGCGACTTCTCGAATACCATCGGATCTTCGTGTGCACCGGCATCCGCACTCTGCGCATCTTGTCGCTGCTGATTTTGCATTTGGCGCCGGCCGCCGCCAATCCCACCGCCGGTGCCGCCGTGACCGCCCGCGCGATAACCTTGTTGAGGTCCCACACCCTGCATTCCGAGCGGCGTGTTGAACCCGCCCAAGCCTGCCATGCCCAGTAATGCATTACCGAGCATATTCATCGCTTGCGCTCCGCGCCCGCGTCCGCCATTTTGCTGCTTGCTGGATGGTTGAGTCTGGTTCTGCTGCTGTCCGGGACTTGAAGCGACCTCATCGTCCTGTGGGGCGTCGGGAAACAGCTTCTTGTGCAGTTTTTTATCGGTGTATTTTTCCAACGCGTCGGTGCGGTCACCCATGTCGTCGCTGGTTGATGCGGCGCCGAATGCCTTCTTCTCCATTCGACCAAGGCGCAGTGCCAACGCGTCTTTTTCAAACGCCTTTCCGAGAATGGCATTTTCCAATGCCGTCACGCGTGGATAATTTGCGTTGGTTGCGTCGTCCGCGTCTGTAGACTGTTCGTCTCGTGGTGTACCCGGCTGTGCATTCGCGCGGTCGGAAACGTAGCCTGAATGCTTGTCGCCGACAGGCGGCGCGGCGGTGGACGTGTCACTCGACTGCGATTGTGATTGCGACTGCGTTCCCGCGATCGCGGCGAGCTTGTGGATGCGCTCCGCCAGATCGCCTGTCATAGCGCTGCCGAAAACTTCTTTCTCCACCCGAACCACTCGCACTTCGTCCGCATCGCTTCTCTCGTGGCCGAAGTATCGCTCCTCGACGGCGCTCAGTTGGCGCAAAGTTTCCGCATCGAGACTCGCCTGCGCGTGAGTTTCGCCGTTTAGACCGAGCGCCAAGATGATAGCGAGATAAGGACTGAGGCGCACCGGCGAACCCCTCTGATGCGATTGGGATCTTACATTACGACCCGATCCCATATATGTGATCGGCCTAATCGGTGGGTGCTGAAGAACCGGGCTGTTCGCGACGTCGCGGCGCGACAAGTCATCCTTCCGGATGAGTTTGGTAGGGGTTGGGGACTCTCCAAAGGCGAATGTCCTGAAGCGACATGTAGCCAAACAAGGTGCAAATCACGATTGCTATGGCGGTTGCGCCCAGAAGCTGCATGCGTGCCGAACTTTTGCGGACGTTGCCCAAAGCAGGCACCAGACAAAGGGCAATCCCGACAGCCATTGCTGCCCAGGCGACCTTGTCGTAGGCGTGAAGTTGCATGCTCGGCACGGCAATGCGATCGAGCATGGTGCCGGATATTAACCAGATTGCGCACCAGGCGAAAGGACGCCAGCTCTCTTCGCGCGTGAAAAGGCGCCATAACATGAGCAATAACGCCAAACCGTAACAAACAAAGATTGCCGTTTCCGGTTTGCCGATGCCGAGGGGAGAAATCGATGATACCAACGTGAAGTTGAGCGGTTGATATCCGGGAATTGCAATCGACACTGTCGCTACGAAAAACAAAATCATCCAATACGACAGAACAAAAATGCTTCGTTGCACCGGCGGGCGACTTTGTTTAAACAATAACCATTCAGCGCAAGTGATCACTAACGGAATGATCATGGCGTGCGTTGCGCTCAAAAGAGCGAGCGCACAGCACAACAGACTGAGCCTGAAACAGCCTGTTTGGCGAAGCGCCCGGAAGCGTAAGTAAAGATAAATGGAAGCGAGCATAAACGCATTTGCCAGCATGTCACCGCGGCCGCCGATGTCGACAAGTTGACCGACCGAAGCCGGGAACAGCGCGTAAAACATTCCCGCCCAGGCCGCGGCGGCGGCCGACAGGATGCCGGAACGCTTTTGGGAAACGGACAACTGATGTGTGATTTGTACGACGAACAATGCGCAGATTGCTTGCAGGGCAATATTTCCCCAATGCAATCCGTGTTCAGATAGGCGGAGAATGTGGCGATCGACCAATAGCGAGAGAATTCCGAGGGGCCCGCGGTCTGCGTGCATGTTCGGCGACATGTGCATCGCCTCGGCCCAGCCATTCATGGCCGTGCCAATGTTGCTCTGGTGGAGGCTAGTCCCGATTTTGTGCATGAGCTGCGCATCGCTATACAAATGAACGCTCGCCGTCGGTGCGTACATTGTCAGGGCCGCCACGCAAGCCACGATGCTCGCTAAGGTCAATTGCGTCAAGTCAGTGGAAAAATCGATGCGCGCCGGAACCAGCCCCACAAAACTTGTTTCCGCCGGTTTTATCTGATTCGTCATTTGTTCGGCTCGGCTGGTCGTGCCGAATTTTGCTTTTGCAGTCGATGCAAAAGCCAGGCGTTCGAGGCAGCCATGACGATTGCGAAAAGCAATTCTGCGTAATGAAGCGGCTCACGAGTTTTCTTGATGTGCATTAGCCAACTCGACGTGTGCACGGTGGGGAAGGTCACCCCGAGGATCATAGTGGCAACAATATATAAAATCGCGTAGGCGGCAAAAAGGCCCGGCAGCCAGACGGGAGCCTTGTGGTTGGGGAATTCCAGCATGGCGGTTAAGGAAACGAGCAACCACATTGTTTGGACCAGCATGACAATCGCGCCCAGCGTGCTGCCGCTGGCGTGAGTTTTAAGACCCCAGGCGGCTCCGATGGCAATCAGCAAGGCAACTGCCAGCGATCCTTTCGCGTATGTTTTGACCAAAAACATGGGCTTTGCTCCGCCTGCAAGTTTACAGCAGAGAGACGCGGTACACTTGCAGGGCGTTACGAGGTCGCAATCAGCGGTCTACCTTTGGCACGGGCCCGGCAAATGCCGCTAACCGCCACCAGGCGGCTTTCGGGAGCATTCTGTCGCGTTTCGCGTCTTAACATGTCAATGATGAAGAGACAGCGCGCCTGCCCATAGGGCTGCTCGGCGCGCTTCTGAACCGTTAACCTGTCATTGCTAAACTTGAGCTAGTGCATTTCAATAGTAGGCAAATGGAATTTTTGGTGACCGAGGCGACATGCAACTGAAACCGGATGAAACAGCGGCAGGTGATGTGACTGACCAAGCTCAGGCTTCCGAGGCCGACGTCGCGCCATTGCTTAAATTCCCGGACAATTTCCTCTGGGGAGTCGCCACTTCTCATTTCCAGGTTGAAGGCAACCCATATGAGATCGAACCCCGGGGTTCGGATTGGGCAACCTGGACGGCACAAGCGGGGCGGATTCTAGACCGTTCAACCGCGGATAGAACCTGCGATTTCTTCTCCAGATATGACGAAGATATCGATCTTTGCCATAGTCTTAATCTCAATGCCTTTCGTTTGAGCCTCAACTGGCCGGCGCTTATGCCGCGTCCGGGGCAAAAGCAACTTGCTCGCGATGCTGCCGATTTCTATCGCCGGCTTCTGACAGACCTTAAAAACCGCGGATTTAAGACGTTTGTCACTTTATTTCACTTCTGCCTGCCTACCTGGTTGGCTGAATCAGGCGGTTGGAACAACAAACAAACCATCGACGAGTTCGAGAGGTTTACAGAGCTGGCGGCGAAGGAATTCGGCGATCTCGTCGACTTCTGGCTGACGCTCAACGAACCCTTGGCCTACTCCTACCAGGGATATATCGAGGGTGCGTGGCCGCCCGGACGCAAAGGCGATTACATCGCCGCGTTCGAAGCCATTCGCAACATGTTGGAAGCCCATGCCCGCTCTTACCACAAACTGCACCAACTGATTCCGGACGCGCGTGTCAGTTTTACCGTGCACTGGATTCCATTCCAGGCGCGCAACAAGATGAACCCGCTCGATAATCTGGCGCGATTTATGCGCGATGAAGTGTTCAATCACGTCTGGATGCGCGCGGTGGAAACGGGCAATTTGCAATTCCCGCCGCCGGTTACCGCGGAAAAACGCATCAGGCGCATTTGCGGCGTGATTCCGGGATTGCGTGGGACAGTCGATTATCTGGGCATCAATTACTACACACGTCAGGTTTGCGAATACGGCTGGGGTTGGCCGCCGGACATCTTCGGCGTTCGCTCGGATTTGACCGAGTTCGAGACGTCCGCGCTGGGCTGGGAGGTCTATCCGCAGGGACTCTACGAGCTGCTCACCCAGGGGCTTGATCCCTATCGCTTTGACGATGACGGCAGAGCTCGTGATATCTATATTACTGAGAACGGCTTTTCATCCATGTTTTCAGCCGATCTCACCGATGGTGATTGGTCGCTCAATGATGAGCTTCGCATCTCATATCTAAACTCGCACCTGCAGGCTTTGCATAAAGCGATCGGCGCGGGCGCCAACGTAAAAGGCTATCTGCATTGGTCGCTGCTCGACAATTTCGAATGGGCGGAAGGGCTGCGCGCACGCTTCGGTTTGGTGCGGGTCGCTTATCCCACGCTCGAGCGTACGCTGCGGAAGAGCGCATATATTTATTCAGAAATCGCCAAGCACAACGCCATTGAAAACCCGCGCCATTCGGGCTTTCGGCAGCCGAGGTAGGCTCAGCGGCGCTTGAAATCTTGCGCAAAGTATATCGCTGGCTCCGTTTGCGGGCGGAATCATGCGCACTCAAAGTAAAATGACTGAAGTATGGTTACCTCATAGCTGAGGTTCGCAAACATTGAATCGTCATGTCGCCCGCGTTTTGATCGTATTTGCATTTCTGATTGGTTCGCTTGCGGGCCTTGAGATTCAGCCGGCCACCGGTGGCATGTCCTTCATGCCGGCGAGCGCTCAAGCGAGCGATATGCCGCAGCGTGTGGCGGCGGCTCTGGTGGCGGACACGACGGCGGTGGTGCCGGGCAAGCCCTTCAAGCTTGGCGTGGATCTAAAAATGGATCCCGGCTGGCACACGTATTACAAAGTAAGCGGCGAGGCTGGCCGCCCCACCGAAATTAATTGGGATTTGCCGAAGGGATTCAAGGCTTCCGAGCTGCTCTGGCAAAAACCACAAAAGTTTGTCGATGCAGGCATCACGACGTACGGCTATTTGGATAGAACTCTGGTAGGTGCCACCATCACTGCGCCGGCGAATTTGAAGCCTGGGGCCAAACTGACCTTTACGGCGCATGTAACCTGGCTTGTTTGCAAAGACCTGTGCATGCCCGGCGAGCAGAAACTATCCATTACTTTGCCCGTGGGTGAAACGGCACAGGCGGCAAATTTAGATCAATTCTCCAAACTGGGATTTAACGGCGCAGTGAGCAGCATCAAAGGTGGTGCCGCCTCGTTGGGAGCAACCGCTGGGTCTACTGATGGTACCGGCGATGGTAGCCCAACCGTTGGTAGCGGCGGGCGAGAGCCCGCTAACGGCGGACAAGCTCAATTCACGGGCGACATTCTTGCCACCAATCTCAAAGTTCAGGGAGCCGGACAGCAGCACGAGAGCTTGCTCGTCTATCTCGGACTGGCTTTGGTCGGCGGTTTTATTCTCAACTTCATGCCCTGCGTGCTGCCGGTAATTTCGATTAAAGTGCTGAGCTTTATGCAGCAGGCCGGCGATGATCCGAAGAAAGTTTTCAAACTCGGGCTCACCTTCAGCGCGGGCATTATCAGCTCCTTCATGGTGCTTGCCGGTTTGGTGGCGGGTATACAAGCCGCCGGACAAAAGATAGGTTGGGGATTCCAATTTCAATTCCCGCTTTTCTTGCTGGTCATGTCGGCTGTTGTGCTGGTGTTTGCGCTCAGCCTCTTCGGACTCGTCTATTTCCAGGTAAACGCCGGACAAAACGAAATCGACAAGCTCGCACAGAAGGAAGGCGTCACCGGAACTTTCTTCAAAGGCGTGCTCGCGACCACTTTGTCGACACCGTGCTCGGCGCCTTTCCTGGGCACCGCACTGGGGTTTGCCTTTTCCCAACCGGTATGGGTTATTGCACTGATATTTTTCACCATCGGACTGGGCATGGCGTCACCATATATAGTGCTCACCGCTAAGCCGGATTGGATGAAGTATTTGCCCAAGCCGGGCGTCTGGATGGAAAAATTCAAGGAATCGATGGGATTCTTGCTGCTTGCCACGGTGATCTGGTTGCTGTGGGTGCTTGGTCAGCAAGTCGGACTGAATGCAGCGATGGCTGCGGCGGCATTTCTTGTTGCGCTGTCGTTCGCGGTGTGGCTGGTTGGCCGATTCGTCAATCTTACTTCTACCGGCAAACGCAAGACAATCGTTTACTCTGTCGCCGGCGCTTCTATGGTGGCAAGCTATGTTGCCTTTCTGATGCCGTTCCCCCAACTTTTGTCTTTCTCGCCTGCGGTGCAAGCGGAAGCCGGCAGCAGCCCGCCGGTTGCATCCAGCATGGGTTCGGGATCGGTTCCGAATCCCGGACCGGGGCCTGGCAGCGCGCAAGCATCTCCTTTGACGCCGGTGGTATCGGTTCAGCCGGTGGCATCCAAAGAAGGAATTGCCTGGCAGCCCTTCACTATCGATACGCTCAATCAGCAACTGAGCGCAGGCAAAACAGTATTCGTCGACTTCACCGCCGACTGGTGTCTAACGTGCAAAGTGAATGAAGCCACGGTCGTCAACACGCAGCCGGTGATCGCCAAAATGAAAGAATTGAACGTCGTCACTTTGCGCGCCGATTGGACACGGCAAGATCCAGTCATCTCAAAACTTCTGCAAAAATTCGGACGCTCAGGCGTGCCGTTGTATGTGATTTTTCCAGGCAATCGCCCCACCGAGCCCATTGTTCTGCCCGAAGTGATCACGCAAGATCTGGTCGTGCAACAACTCGCTGCCGCGGGGCCCGGCCGCTTAACCGCAGCCGCTAATGCCAGCCGCTAATGCCAGTCGCTAATGCCAGCCGGTAATATTTTCGCGGCGAGGGTCGCCCCTGTCCCCAGCGCTCAATTTCTCGTTTCTCGAGAACCGAGAAGCTCAGCTTCCAACGGTTTTCAAAACGCTGAACTGGCTGGGCTCTTGCATGCAAAGCGATCGACAGTTTCTCGTTTCTCGAGAAACGAGAAAATTCGAACTCAGAACAGTCTGCCGCCTCTCATGAAAGAGATGACAGTATATTCACTGTACCGACGGACGCCAGCACCCTGATCAGCTCGCGTGAATGAATGCGCGTAGCGCTTTGTCGTAAGCTGCCGAATCAGTGCTCGGCATATCTTCGTGTTGCGCATCCGGCAGCACCACCAGTTGCTTAGGTGCAGTCGCATTGGCAAACAAGGTGAGAGCATGCTTGAGTGGTATCAATGGATCTTTCGCGCCATGCACCATCAACACGCGTGGATGTTTCCCCTCGAGCACCCGCAATTCGTCCAATCGTTCCCGAGGAAATAGCGCATCGGGGTACAGATACATCAAATTGAGATGTTCGCGCGCCACGTTTAGAAGCGAGGTAAATGGCGATTGCAGAATGACGCCATCGGAAGTGCGCAGGCTGGCAATATGCGTAGTGACGCCGGTACCCAGTGATTCTCCAAAAAGAATAATGTCCTTCGCCGGCACATGTCTCTGTCTAACCAGATAATCATACGCGGACACGCCATCGTCGCAAATTCTATCGACGCTTGGGTGTCCAGGCGTTAGTCCGAAGCCCTCATAGTCATAGGCAAAGACAGATGCTCCCGCGCGTGTCAGTTTGGCGATCAGTTCCGCGCGATCGCTCAAGTCGCCGCTGTTGCCGTGCGATAGCAGAACAGTTTTGCTGGCGTGCGGATTATGCACGAACCAGGCAAATATTCGATGCCCTCGATTAGAGCTAAACCATAATGGCTCTACTGAACAATTGTCGATTCGGGACGGATAAAAATTGCCATCAAAATCCGGCTGAAATATCATCGTGTTATAGACGGGCATTGCCACCAGCGGGCTCAATGCGACGTACACCAGCGCTGCCAGAATAACAAACGGAAGAGACTTCATAGCTGTTTCGACGCTCAACCTGTACGTGTGTTTCCGCCGCGAAACCAGCGTGCCTAAGCCCGCTATGAATTGTACCGGCGTGCCTAAGCCCGCTATGAATCGTACCGGCGGGCGGAAGCCCGCTATGAATTGTACCGGCAGCCGTAAGCCCGCTATGAATTGTAGCGGCAGCCGTAAGCCCGCTATGAATTGTACCGGCGGGCGGAAGCCCGCTATGAATTGTACCGGCGGCCGTAAGCCCGCTATGAACTGTACCGGCGGGCGGAAGCCCGCTGTCGACAACAGATGAGGGAGCCGCCTTCGCGACTCCCTCCTGCTTGCAGTCACAAATTGTTAGACCTCGATCAAACTCGCAGATTCTGTCTGGCCGATTTGACTGTGGTGGCAAGACGCGCCGACTTCTGCAGTACCTCACCTTCTTTCTTGGTGAACATTCCGCACACATAGCCGCCGCCCAATGCTGCCAGCGAGGACGGCAATACGACCAAATAATTGGGCAATGTCGTGCAGATGGCGAGAAATAAGATGTATGTTCCGATGGCGAAGGCAAATACCCAAATGGCCTTCTGAGAGCCCTCACGTATTGCCGGATTAGGGAAGAGCGGCATCGCCACGCCACTGATAAATGCGGAAAGTACCAGGATAGTTGGCAGGAGTTGTGTAATTTGCATGATGGGCCTCACGTTTCTTGCTGACTGCAACAATTAAGATTGTGCTCTGCCGGCGGCTCTCGGACATCGGCAACAGGCATGAAATTGCTGTCCATCCGCAGGTGGACTGGGTGTGGTGTCCAGATCGTCCGATGGGTGGATAGTTTAAAGTGCCTACTCGGGCCATAATCGAGGGCAGGCATAATCGTCTTGAGGATATCGTGACCAGCTCCCTAACTAGAACAACCTCGTGGAAGCCCGGCGGCGTTTACATTCAGCCGGTGGAGCGCATATTGGCCGAGCTGGACAGCGACGCACATGCCGGCATCACCAAAAGCGGTGCGCGTGCGCGCTTGGCGCACGACGGTCCGAACACATTTGGCAAGACTAAGCGCACGCCGGTGCTTCGTCTTTTGATCGATCAATTCGCATCTAGCGTGGTTTTGCTGCTGCTGGTAGCTGCGGCCATTTCTGCCATCCTCAAAGAATATTTGCAAACAGCCGGTATTATCGTCGCTGTCTTTATTAATGCCGGTATCGGCTTTCTCACCGAATATCAGGCGCGCGTTTCACTCGAGAAGCTGGCCGCACTTACGGAACCCACTGTCCGAGTTAGACGCGAGGGGCAGGAGCACAGCATTCCTACCGCCGACCTTGTTGCCGGCGACATCGTGCTTTTGGAAAACGGCGATCGCGTACCAGCCGATTTGCGCGTCGTCAGCAAAGGTGCTGTCTGCGTGGACGAATCCATACTCACCGGGGAAAGCATCAGTGTCAATAAAACCGCGGAAGCAACGGAAAACGTCCTCGACTCGATTCTGTTTCAAGGCACCACCATAAGTAGTGGCAGGGCTAAAGCTGTAGTCGTGTCCACCGGCACGCGCACGCGCTTGGGACAATTGAGCGTGACGCTGAGCCAGCTCGATGCCACCACTACGCCCCTGGAAGAGCAGCTCGGTCTGCTCGGTCACAAGCTGACGCTCATGACCGTGGTGCTTTGCGTGATCTTTGCTATTGTCGGGGTGCTGCAAGGATTGCAGCCGTTAGTTATGCTGGAAACAGCGATCGCCCTTGCAGTAGCTGCGATTCCTGAGGGATTGCCTGTCGTTGCCACCTTGTCTCTGGCGCTCGGCATTCAGCGCATGATCCAACAGCGGGCCCTTGTGCGCAGGCTACCGGCCGTCGAGGCGCTGGGTTGTGCCAGCGTGATTTGCACTGACAAAACAGGAACCCTTACTCAAAACAAAATGCTCGTTACTGACCTGGTTGCCTGCTACCGCCGATTTCATTTCTCCGGCGAAGGATATGAGCCGATTGGTGAGGTCGAAGATATCGAACATCCGGACCTGCCGCCGGATCGCGTTCTCTTGCAGCAATTGATGCTGCCGGCCGTCTTGTGCAACGATGCTCGCCTGGAAAACCATGGCGGCGGCTGGCATATCCATGGCGATCCTACCGAAGGAGCATTGCTGGTAGCCGGCGCCAAGGTAGAGCTCGACCAGCCGTCACTGATGAAGACGCATCGCCGCGTAGCGGAGTTGGCGTTTGATCTGGCACGTAAGCGGATGTCTACCATCAATCAAACCGGCGACGGACTGCTCGCCGTTTATTGCAAAGGCTCTCCGGAGTCGGTGATGGCTGTTTGCAGCAAAGTGCTTGACGGCAAAACGACCGTTCCGCTTCAACTCAAGCACAAAGACTGGCTGGAGTTGCAGAACAAACAACTGTCCGAGCGCGGCTTGCGCATGCTCGCTCTTGCCTATAAGAAGGTAGAACAAATTCCCGCCTGCATCGATGAATCTACACTCGAGAGCGGGCTGACGTTCATCGGCTTAATCGCTATGCATGACCCGGCTAAGCCGGAGGTGCGCGAAGCTTTGCAGGAATGTCGCAAGGCGGGCATCCAGGTGATCATGCTCACCGGCGACCAGAAGCGCACGGCATTTGCCATCGGCAAGCAACTGGGCATTTGTGGCTCGGAAGACGAATTGCTGTCGGGCGACCAAGTGGAGTCGCTCGCTCCCGAACAGCTCTCGCGGAGACTCACGAATACTACCGTTTTTGCACGTGTTACGCCCGAGATCAAACTGATGCTGGTACGCGCACTGCAGCAAACCGGAGAAGTGGTGGCGATGACCGGCGACGGCGTCAATGACGCGCCCGCGCTCAAGCAGGCGGATATCGGGGTGGCGATGGGGAAGGCGGGATCGGATCTCGCACGCGATGCTGCTTCGCTCGTCATCACTGACGACAATTTCGCCACCATTGTCAATGCCGTGTCGGAAGGGCGCCAGATCTACAATAAAATCAAAAACGCCATCGGCTATTTGCTGTCAGCGAGCGTGGCATCATTGGCGGTGACAACCATCGGCGTCTTCCTGCATCAGGGGTTGCTACTTCTGCCGCTGCAACTTTTGTGGTTGAACTTGATTATGCATATCTTCCCGTGCATAGGATTGGTCGCGCAACAAAATTGGGACGACCTCATGTCGGTGCCCCCGCGGCCGCGTGCCGAGCAACTGGTCGATGCGCCACTGAGCAGAAAAATTTTGGTGAGAGCGGCAATGGTATCACTGGTTACAATCGTAGCCGTTCTCGTCGATCAGCATTACTTCGGTGGACAGCGTCAAACGTCCGCAGCGCTCAGTGCAATTTCCGGAGCGCTTTTGCTTCTGTCGTGGACGTGGCTGCGCAACTCTCCGGCGCAAGGCACCATTGTGGAGCGCCTGCGCACGTTCGCTCCGATGCTGATCAACACCGCTATCGGCTACCTGCTCTTGTTCAGCGCGCTCTATGTTCCAGGCATTACATCAGTCTTGCAAACAAAACCGCTCGCCGCCAGCGAACTTCTCATCGTCATGGCACTGACGGTGCTCTGTTACATCCCGTTCCGCCTGACGGCACCTCGACGTCGACCGTAGCGGCGGGCGCAAACCCGCTAGTTCCCGTACCGGCGGGCGGCAGCCCGCTAGTTTTCGTAGCGGCGGGCGGCAGCCCGCTAGTTTCCGTAGCGGCGGGCGGCAGCCCGCTTGCGCAGCCGTATTAGTCTTCCGATGCCGTCTGATGCTGCGCTTTTCGCCGCGTCTCCGCTGAATCGATCGTGAAGTAAAAGGTGCTGCCCTTCCCGACCACGCTCTCGCAGCCGATGCGCCCACCGTGCGATTCGACAATCTTGCGGCAAAGAAACAATCCCAATCCGGTGCTGGCATAATAACGCCCGCTGGAGGCGGCAGCCCAGAATCGCTGGAACAGTTTTGGTTTGTCCGTCTCCGAAATTCCCTTGCCTGTATCAATAACGCTAATGCGCGTTATATCGTTCGTCTGCTCCAGCTTGACGGTAATAGTCCCGCCCGGTGGCGTAAACTTCAAAGCATTGTCCAGCAGGTTCTGAATAACACGTCTGATTTCATCGATGTCGCACATGACGGGATTGGCACGTGCGGGCAACTCGGCGCTCACGCTCAACTCGCGCCCGGCCGCCAGCGGACGCAGCTCTTCCACTTTCTTGGAGATTAGTTCCGCCAGATTTTGGTTGGTAAAACTGAGTTGTTTGGCGCCCGATTCATACCGGTAAACATCCAGGAGCGTCTGTACAAGCTGATACAGCGCCTCATTGCTCTGGCTTATCGTTTCCAGAATCTTCGCTTGCTGTTCTTCCACCTTGCCGAAGTCACCATCCATGAGCAGCTTAATCGCGCGATTGGCAGCAAGAATAGGCGTTTTCAAATCGTGGGTGAGTGTTGCCACAAAATCTTCACGCTGCTGTTGCAACAGAACGCGGTTGGTGGCATCGGTGAAAACCGCCAGCAAACCTGAGATGTTGCCGTCTTCGTGTTTCAACGGCCATGCTGCCCAATCATAGTAATGCGCAGCGCTTGAACCATCCATCGATAAATCCAGCTTTTCGGCATTGCGGCGAAACGGATGGCCGTTCTCGAAAACCTGCCGCAGCGGTGTTGCGTCTAAATGCGGCACCATTTGCGGAAGCGGCTTGCCGACAAGATCCTCACGGGATAAATCCAACATCTCGGCAAATTCGGCATTGCATTCCACACAAACCAACTGTGCGTCGAGCCGGATGATACCAATGGGTGCGTTTTCGACGATGCTCTTAGTCGTGCGGCTATCTGCTTCAAGTCGCGCAATTTCATCTTGCTGCGCACGGATCGCCCGCTCCTTTGCAATGGAGTAAGACTCGATCGCCAGCCCCATGTCGAAAAAGATCAGCCTGGTCAAAGCGGAGATAATTTTCAAAAACTTTTCGGGGTCGTGTTTGTACTTTTCAAAAACCAGCTGCCGCAACCAAGTCATTACGCGGTTGTAAGCGCCCAAATACCAGGTCGGATCCAGCCCAATCCGGTAATGCGTGTTGCCGACGACCAGCCTTTGCGAGACGTAGTCAACATCATAGTTGCCTTGCGTTAATCGCAGAAAGTACTGCTTCTGCGCTGTCTGAGCCCTTTTGAGTGTGTCGTCATTGGGAAAGAATGCGCGAGTTTGGGGAAACGAAAGGAAATGGGCGTACATATCGTCAATCATCGGATCGACATTTTCTCGCACGAGTGGATCTACTTCCCGGACCAGCGCTTCGTCTTCTTCACTGAAGTTGAGCCAAGCTTTACGCAGCTCGATCGTGCGGTCGCTCAGTTGCTGAGACCAGGTGGCGTCTTGCGCTGCGTAGCGGGGGTTATCCATCTAAGTGATGACCGAAGAATGATCCCAAAGTACGATGCCAGGAGCCCGGCGGACGATCTATAGTTACCAAATGTCTACCATCACGACAGCATACCGGATTTCCGGGCACTGGATAGCATTATGAATGAAACATCGAATGTCATAAAGATTGTTCTGGTCGAGGACCATTTATTGACGAGGATTGGCTTAAAAACCGTGATCGAACGGCAACCGGATTTCAAAATAATCGGTGAGGCCGAAAATGGCGAGGAAGCCGTCCGCAAGGTAAACGAACTGCGTCCCGACGTAGTGCTCATGGACGTCGGCATGCCCGTGATGGATGGCATCGAGGCGGCGCGGAAAGTCAAAGAACAACACAAAGAGGTAGAGGTCGTCATGCTGACCTCGCATGACAACGATCGCGATATCTTCGCATCGCTTGCCGCGGGCGCCGGCGGTTATTGTCTGAAAGATGTAGAACCCGAGCGGCTTTACAGCGCCATCCGCAGCGTAAAAGCAGGCGATATCTGGCTCGATTCGGCTATCGCCAGCAAAGTCCTGAAGCAATATCAAGGGACGGTGCCGGTCGGCGGCGGGACAGAACAAGCTCGTTCTGCGGCTGACATTCGCAAAGCTCAGCAGGGACTTCCCGAGCCATTATCGCCACGTGAGATGGAAGTGCTCGCCCTATTGGTGGAAGGGCTTTCCAATCAGAACATCGCAGATAAACTGATAATCTCGCTGGCTACCGCGAAAACGCACGTCCGCAATATTTTGAATAAACTGGCGGTCGACGATCGCACCCAGGCGGCGGTTTCAGCGATGCGGCGCGGGCTCGTTTGATAATCATCCTTTCGGCTCAGCCGTTGCGAATGACGCGGCGATTCCGGTTGCCTGACTTCCAAAAACATGGGGCACCAAGTACGGTGCCCCTTTTCTTTACAGCATTTTACTGGCGGCCCAGGCGCGCTTGGCGAGGACAGGCTCGAAATAATCCGTTCGACTGATGGCAAATGACCTCGAAGGCGATACCTTCTAGGTAACCGTGGAGTGGTGTCATGCGTAAAACTACAGCTTGCCCGATCAATCAAATTCTCGACATCATCAGCGCCAAGTGGACCACCGAAATCATTCGGGAGTTGTCCATAGGCCCGACGCGGACGCGGCGATTCCTGGCTGCGATCCCCGGACTGACAATGAAGTCGCTGCGCCAGCGATTGCTCGAACTGGAACGATATGAGTTTATCCATCGCGAGCAACTCAGTGAACGTCCGCCGAAGGTGCAATACACAATCACGGACAAGGGACGAAAGCTGGCCGGGCTGCTTGCTCATATCAAAGCGTTTGCCGACGATCTCAATGGTGGCGCTGCATGCAGCTGCCCCATGCGCGAAGAAGCAAGCGTGGACCAGCTCGCCGTCGAATGCCCGGAACGCCGTGAATCACGCTTGCCGCACCAGCCGATTTTACACGTGGTTCAACAGTAACTACACATCATGGAGTCATAATATGTCGTACAAGCGGCTTTGGATTGGTTTGTCCCTTGTCGTAATTCTTTCCTTCGCCGTACTGGGCTACTTCGGCGTGCAAATCTATCAACAGGCGCCCCCCATTCCCAGCAAGGTCGTGATCGCTGACGGACAAACGGTTTTCACCCGCGGTGACATTGAAGACGGACAAAACGTATGGCAATCGATCGGCGGTCAGGAAGTCGGTACCATCTGGGGACATGGCGCCTACGTCGCTCCGGATTGGTCGGCAGACTTTCTGCACCGCGAGTTGGTGCTTCAGCTCGACGCGATGGCCGGTAAGCAGTATGCGACCTCGTACGATAAGCTGACGAATCCCCAGAAGGCTGCATTAAAGGCCGAGCTCACAGATGTCGTCCGCAGAAACACATATGATAGTGCCAGCGGCGTGATCACGATTTCCGACTTGCAAGCGAAAGCGATCGAGGCCGTCAGCCGACACTATTACGGCGTATTTGGCAATGATCCGGCTTACCTGAAATTGCGCAACTCGTATGCCATTGCCACGGGTGCCATTAAAGACCCGTCCCGCATGCGGCAGATGGTAGCATTTTTCTGGTGGACTGCCTGGGCCTGCAGCACAAACCGCCCCAACTCAGTGGTAACCTACACGGGCAACTGGCCGCATGAGCCGTTGATCGGCAACGAACCGACAGGTGAAACGGTTGTCTGGTCTGTCATCAGTTTTGTTGTCTTGCTGGCAGGCATCGGCGCGCTCGCGTGGTACTTCGCTGCCCAGCGCAAACACGAGGGCGAGGACGGGCATGTTGTGCCTCAACGGGATCCTCTTCTTGGACTCACCCCCACAAACTCCATGAAAGCCACGCTCAAGTACTTTTGGGTTGCCGGTGCACTGCTGGTCGCCCAAGTCGGATTGGGTGCGATTACCGCCCATTATGGCGTCGAGGGCTCGGGCTTCTACGGTATTCCATTGGCTCAATGGTTGCCGTATGCAGTAACTCGCACCTGGCATACCCAACTGGGAATTTTTTGGATTGCCACCACCTGGCTGGCAACCGGTCTATTTATTGCTCCTGCTGTGTCGGGTTACGAACCGAAATTTCAGCGAGCCGGTGTTAATGCGCTGTTCGTCTGCTTGCTGGTAATCGTTGTCGGCTCGATGGCTGGACAATGGATGGGCGTCATGCAGAAACTTGGGCTGGAGGCGAATTTTTGGTTCGGACATCAGGGCTATGAATATGTCGATCTTGGCCGCTTCTGGCAAATCTTCTTGTTTGCCGGACTGTTTATCTGGTTGGGATTGATGGGACGCGCTTTATGGCCGGCTCTAAAGAATCCGCAGGAGAATAAGAGCCTGCTTACACTCTTCCTGATTTCGTCATTCGCCATCGCCGGCTTTTATGGTGCCGGCTTGGCATGGGGCAGACATACCAACCTTGCTGTTGCCGAATACTGGCGTTGGTGGGTGGTGCACCTTTGGGTAGAAGGCTTCTTCGAAGTGTTTGCCACCGTTGTAATTGCGTTTCTCTTCACGCGCATGGGACTGCTTGCCAGCCGAACCGCCACTGCCAGCATTCTGTTCTCAACCAGCATCTTCCTGGGTGGTGGCATCATCGGCACCATGCACCATCTGTATTGGACGGGTACACCAACTGGCGTGCTGGCATTCGGCGCGACTTTTAGCGCTCTGGAAATCGTGCCGCTCGTGCTTATCGGATTCGAGGCCTACGGCAACCTTACCTTGAGCCGCGCCGCTCGTTGGGTGCGCGCCTATAAGTGGCCGATTAACTACTTCATCGCCGTCGCCTTCTGGAATCTTGTTGGCGCGGGGCTGTTTGGATTCTTGATTAACCCACCGATCGCGCTATATTACATGCAGGGCTTGAACACGACTGCAGTACATGGTCATACTGCGCTGTTCGGAGTGTATGGCATGCTTGCCATAGGACTGATGCTGTTTTGCCTTAAAGGTCTCGCTACCAAAAATGTTTGGAAAACGGGCGCGCTCAAGTTCTCATTCTGGGCGATCAATATTGGGCTAATGTTGATGGTCACCATCAGCTTGTTGCCCGTTGGTCTTATGCAGACATGGGCGAGTGTGGAATTCGGACTCTGGTACGCGCGTTCGGCCGAATTTATGCAAACTCCTGTTATGGACTTTTTCCGCTGGATGCGCGTGTTGGGTGATTCGATATTCGCCGTCGGCATTCTGGCTCTGGGCTGGTTCGTACTCGGACTGAAGACCGGCTGGTCCGTGAAGGGACAGATCGATGAAGACCTTCCCGTGATCGAGCAAGAAACGGTGGCTGTCTGAGACTTACGCCACGTGCGATGGCAGCTGCAGCGTAAACGTCGTGCTTTTACCAGGATTGCTTGTGCAGGCAATCGTGCCACCATGCGCGGCGACAATTTCTCCGCAGAGGCAGAGCCCGATTCCGGTAATTGGAGCGTAGGTTCCGGTGGAAGACATTTGGTAGAAGCGGTCAAAGAGATTGGATACGTCCTCCTGGCACATCCCTTTACCATCGTCCGTAATTGAAACTGTAGTGGAATTACGGTTTGCCTCAACATTCACGTTGACTTGCGAGCGTCCATGTTTTACTGCATTCTCAAGAATGTGGTGAAACAGCTTTTGAACTTCAGTGCGATCTCCCCAAATCGTCGCCACTGCAGGATGCACGATAACCTTAATGTCGCGCGCATTTGCCTGAGTTTGTACGGACGCCGCCACTTCGTTGAGCAGCTCACTCAAGGTGAAATCGTCGCACTGCAGGTCTTTCGTTTGATTTTTGTACTTGAGGATATCGACAAGGGTATCGAGTAATCGTTTGACGTCAGCATTATTCTCCATCAAATGTTTCAAGATTTCGGATTGCTGCTCAGTCACTGGTCCGAATGCGCCTTCTTTCATTAGCATCTCTGCGCGCTCGTTAGCCAAAATCGGTGTGCGCATGCGATGGCTGATTACTGCCAGGAAGTCGCATCTCAAATCCCCCAACTCTTGGGTGCGCTTGCTTAGTTTTTCTGAAAACTGATCCCGCAAACGGAGCAACTCGATTTCTTTCCTGTGCATTGTAATGTACACGAAAAGCATTCCAGCAGCAGTTGCAACAAAACCTCTGACAAAATGCAACGAGCGTGAGACAGTAAAAGCTGGTTGGTTGTTGATCGCCGATTCCAACAAGTCGAACGACAAGAACAGCAAAAAGGCGCACAGCAATGCATAGCCTATCGCCCGACCCGGTTCGAGTCGACTCAAGTCGGGCGATTGTTGCTGCTGTGTTGCTACAAGCACTTTCATGTCAAAGCTCCTCTATCCTCCGACCACTGTCCCACACGGCAGCCGAAGGTTGCTTCGATACATTGGACGAAATACACGCGCCGACGGGATGATCTGGCTCAAACTGCTTTTGCTAGCGGAAAGCACTGCACTTTCCAGGAGAGCAGCCCGCCGGCAACTATACAAATATCGGCGTATCCCTCTTCCTCGAGGATGTTCGCCGCCAGCTTGGCTTTACTACCGTTGGTGCACAAGACTACAATTGGAGCGTTCTTGTCGAGCTGCCGAAGGCTTTTGGGGAAGCTGGACAGTGGATAGTTTGCAAACCCATCCACTCGTTCATCGGCGAATTCACCAGGATCGCGCACATCGATAAACTGCGCCTTGCCTCGGTCGGACAGCATGACGCGGAGATTATTCACGGTAAGCGATTGTCTGGGCATTTGTCCTCCGACTTCTTATTTTGCCAAATGCATTTAATGTCGGTATGACCTTTCGGATGATTCTTGCTTGAATCGTCCGAAAGGATGACGGTGCTTACGACGCAAAACTTAGCTACCTCGGTGGGTGCGGGCTGATTATAAGGGGTCTATCTATGCGCGCAATATGAAACAGCTTGGCGGCATCGTCAGAAAGTCGGCCCGAAGCAATAATGGCGCCGGCGTCATTGCGCAGGTTGGACGACAAGCGAGCTCCCTCCATCCAGTCGCCGATTTCATCGATAGTAAAACCGTCACCCTGTCCTTCCTCTACAATCAGGTGATCGCTGCCGTTTATGAGCAGAAATTCTTTATCTCTCGTCGGCAACGCGGCGAACATTTGTGCCACCGCTTGCGGTTGCACGAGCCTATCGTTGACTCTTTGCACGAAAAGTACAGGCGTATGTATGATTGAGGATAGAAATCTGGGCGTGCGTCTTACGAATTTATTCACCTCTATCTGTTCTTTTGGGCTCATCTGCAGCCTGTGGGTGGGATCCTCGATCCAACGCTTTTTGAGCAATGGATTGTTGGTAGCCTCGTCCATCAAAGCTTCTGCGATCCAGGTCAGCCTTTGCTGCGGTTGAAACCAACTGGCGACCGCTTTGCATACGGTGCGTTTCTGTTTGCAAACTTTCCAGGCGGGGGCAGAACAAATGATGCCTGCGAGTTGCCCGTCCTCAAGTGCAGCTAGTCTGATTGCCATGCTGCCACCGAGTGATTCACCGACCACGAATATTGGTTTGCCTGGATATTGTGCGCGGATCGTTGAGAGCAATCCGCGCAAATCAACCAGCGTGCCATCCAAATCTATCGGTTCTCGCTCGTCTTCAGTTCCAAATCCATGTATATCCACGGCTATGCAATTAAATCCGCGTTGAGCCATATGCTCGCCGAAATCTTCGAAGCCGTTTGAACATAGTCCCAGCCCGTGAACGCACAGGATTAACGCTTTGGGATCTCCGGATGTCAGCCATGTCCTGCTGTGAGCACCGGCGGTGATGCAGCAACTCTCAGAAGGCAGCGCGCAAGTGTTTTGCGCTGACGTAGTCGCCGGAAAAACCGTGACCATTATTGCCGTCAGCGCGCTCAGTAACATTTGAATGCGGACGCGCATTTGACCTCTGCCATTCCTGATATGTTTATTGTCGTTTCGGAATAAACAAAGTTGCCCGGGCAAACACGGAGTCATACGTCCAGGTGATCGGCCGATCTTCTGTACATGCGACGCAGCGGCCGCAGACTGACTAACGGCTGCGATCTGTTTCCGACATAATATCGTCCACCCAGGAAAGCGTCGCCATCATCGAGGGAAATCCTACCGTTGTCACCGACAGGATGATTACGTGCCTGATCTCCTCGGGAGTGACTCCGGCCTCCAAGGCCCGCCGGCAATGCGAGTGGACTGCTCCTTCCAATCTTGCACCGGCTGCCAGGGCAAGCTTAACCAGCGCAACTTGTTTTTTGTCAAGCGGGCCATCGCCTGCAGCAGCGTTGCCCAGTTGATCGTAAGCCGCGAACACCGCCGGGTGCGCTTGTTGGAACTGCACGTATCTGCCTGGAAGCTTCCCGGGTTTGGTTGTCATCGATGCCACCTCTCTCTAGCTCATAAGGAGGATAGCAGACGTCCAGCGGTGGCGGTCACCAACTCCAATCATCCCGATTTGGCGCAGACCGCCTTTGGTGTTTTCAGATGCTCATTGGCTTTTTTCTTGTCTCATACCGATGGCGCCGGGAATAGTTGTCTCGTTCTTTGCGGACAAACCCAGCGGTGCCACCGAAAGAGCCTGGTGAGCGATTTCCTGCTCTTCATGCGCATGGACGGCCGCTACCAGCACTTTGCTGTCGGCCGATGCAATTAGGCGGTCGTCGTGTTGATCGTTAGAGTTGGCGTCGGCGTCGAGTTGAACGCCAAGGAAACGTAGCTTCGCGCAAATTCGCTGCCTGAGTTCGGCGGAGTTCTCGCCGATGCCGCCGCTGAATACGAGCATGTCCAGTCCGTCTAATTTCGGCAATAGCGACGAAATCTCCGCCGCTGCCCGATCGACGAATACGTCCAGTGCCAGGCGGCAGCGATGATTGCCCTGGCGAGCCGCTTCTTCTATCTCGCGCATGTCTGCAGAAAGTCCCGAAATACCGAGCAGACCTGATTGATGATTCAGAGCATGATCCAATTGCTCGCTCGGCAATTTTTTGTGTTCCATCAAGTAGAGCAGAATTCCGGGGTCAATGGAACCGCTTCGTGTGGCCATCATCAACCCTTCCAGCGGTGTGAAGCCCATTGTGGTGGCAATCGATTTGCCGCCGGCGATTGCTGCCAGCGAGCAACCCGAACCAAGGTGGCAGGTGATCATGCGGCTGCCCGTAACCGCCAGCGATGCAAGCGAAAAGGCGCGCTTACTGATATACGAGTGGTTGATGCCGTGGAAGCCATATCGGCGAATGCCCCAGTCGGCAAACCATTCGTATGGAACTGGGTAAATATAAGCTTCTTCAGGAACGCTCGCATGGAAAGCAGTATCGAATACGGCTACCTGGGTGGCGGTTTGAAACAGCGCTCGCGCCGCGGTAACACCCTGCAGGCACCGCTGCTGGTGCAGAGGAGCGAGATCGCTCAGACCGGCAAGGCGATGGAAGACCTCATCGGTTATAACGGTACTCTCTCTAAATTCTGTGCCACCGTGGACGATACGATGCCCGATTAGCTTGACCTCGGTCGGACCTTTGATCACCGCCGATGGTGCCGACCATAGTAGATTAAGAAGCAGCTTGATAGCTGTTTCTATGCCCACAGAGCCAATTGATCTGACAACGGATGGTTTACCCCCGACATGGACCTCCATAGCACCCTGATTGTCGTCCGACCAGGAGATTCGACCCGTCCAAAGCGCCTGGCAGCCGTCCGACTTGTCGAACAATGTGGCGTCAAAGAGCTCGGCTTTAATGCTGCTGGATCCACAATTGAGAGCTAATACTTTCATTCTCTTCCTATGCCTGGGGACTATGCCCCGCGGTGTCCCTTCCATTTTAGAGCTTGGTCGGCTCTTATCATCGTTTTCATCGGCGGAAGATTTGAGAACCGAGATTGCCTGCATGACGTTTTTTCTGCCGGCGCGCGGTGTCCTGATTGTTCATGAATCCAGGCGAGATTGTTCAGCTCGATTGCGACATCGTTATTGATGGCACCTGCTATCTTCTCGAATGCCCGGGATGATATCCAATAAAAAGGGCGACGCGTGCGCGCCGCCCTTCATCATATGTAAAGCGAAAACTAGTGTCCTGAACCGTAAATAGCTTTCAGTGTGGCTATCTTGTCCAATATTTTATCGGCGCTGGCTGTCCATGTGAATTGATGCGGATTCCGATTGTAATTGTCCACGTATTCGTTAATGGACTGGACCAGAGCAGGCACC
>DATNQY010000119.1:0-10095 GCA_036703785.1 Candidatus Obscuribacterales bacterium | reverse complement strand
CGATCGCGCGTAGTTGCCGAGGCGCCGGATGGTCCGTCCGATGGAATGCGCACGATAAAGGTGCTGCCCACGCCAACTTCGCTTTCGACGTTGATTACCCCATTATGCAGCTCGACCAGCGCTTTGCAAATGGCCAGACCAAGCCCGAATCCGCGTTTGCCTTTGGCGTCGGATGCCTGAACTTGCTTGAAGCGATCGAATATGGTGGGCAGCATATTGGCGGGAATGCCGCGCCCTTGATCTGCGACTTTCATCTCGAGGTAATTGCCGGATAGCGCGGCGGAGAGGGTAACTTTGGCTCCTGCGGGAGTGAATTTGATCGCGTTGGACAATAAATTGACGAGCACTTGCACGAGGCGGTCGCCATCGGCATTGCAGCCGAGCGCGGTAGGAACCACTTCCACTTGCACGCCTTTGGTGTTGGCGAGAGCGACCACGCTCTGCACGGACTGTTCGAATACCGATGCCACCGAAACTTCGGCAATAGTCAGGTCGAGCACGCCGGACTCCATCTTTTCGATCTCGAGCAAGTCGTTGATCAAGCCAAGCATGCGGTTGGTGTTGCGCTCCGCTGCAGCCAACATGTTATGACCTTGATCGCTGAGTGTTCCCAGCCTGCCGGTAGCGAGAAACTCGTGAAATCCTTGCACCGTGTTTAGTGGCGAACGAAGATCATGGCTGACCATTTGCATGACTTCCTGCCGCAACCGCTCGGCTCCTTTGCGCTCGGTAATGTCGTGCACCACGCAAAACATGGCTTCCTCCGTGGGTTCCCACGATGCGGACCAGAGCAGGTCGACGACAGTGCGGTCTCGTTTTATCAATCGAACTTCAAAGCAGTCCGGCTCTTCCGTTTCCCTTACCTGACGAAGGCGCTCGATCACCTCCTTGGCGTCGTCATCCGGGATCAAGTTGAGAACGCTGGCCCCCATCAATTCCTCGGGCGTATATCCGAAAACCGTTGTCGAAGCGCTGCTTACGGCGACGAAGTTATCCTTGCCATCCAGTGAGCAAATCACGTCGCGCGCATTTTCGATGAGCGATCGTTGCTTCGAAAGCGCTTGGCTTAGCGCTTCCGCCATAGAGTGAAACGCATGGTCGAGCAGGGCGATTTCGTCCGAACCTCTAATTTGCGGGTGCAGACGTTGTTGATTGGCCAGTCGGAAGCTGTTGTCCAGCATAATAATCACTCTGCTCACTATGTCGCGGCTAAAGAATAGGCCGAGCATGAGCACGATGATGATGTTGAAAATGGTGCCGATGACGACAATTGTCACCCACTGCTGACGTTGCCGGGCCCAGTACTCCGGACCAATCTTGATTTTGCCGTAGCCCAGCTCGCCGATGCGAGTGATCACATTGGCGGCCACGTGGCTGTTATCCTGCAAACCCTGGAAGGCTTGTTTGTGCTCGGGGGTGTCCGACGTCGTCCCGGCTGCCACATTGTTCAGCCTGGCCATATTCACAATAGCGTTGACGGTTTCATCGATGGCGACGGTGCTTTGCTGCACTACATCTTGCGGCATTTTGTAATCGCGCTGATGCGCCGCTTTCTGCAAGCTGGCTTTCAGATCGTCGGCTTCTTGCGCCAGCTTCTGTATATTGTCCAGGGCCAGCGGGCTGGTTTGCTGGTGGTGCCACAAGCCTTCGTCGATGCGATATATGCAGGAGTACGCACGCGTGGAAAAGCGGCTGAGCGCGCTCGACAAATCACGCGCATTTCCGGCCCGAATTGCGTACTGTTCGGCGCGGTCGTGAAAGTAGTACAGAACCGAGATCAGCACAAGCTGAAAACACAAAGGCAGTGCCAGCAAGAGCAAGCCCTTCTGGGCTAAACTCAAACCGGCCGAATGCTGGGTTTTTACTACTGAGCGATCCATGCGTTGATGTATGGCCTTGCCACTAAATGCTGCGTAACGCAGCCTCAGGCTTAAATATACCCAGAAGGCGCTTGCATGTGCGGCCACAAGCATGTGTATCAAGCCGGTGGCCGGTGAGACGGGTGATATTGAGTGCATATCGAAGTGGTGTTCTGGACGGGCGCCGGTGTGCCGCGGTATCATCTGCCCGGCGATGTACGCAGGGGAGTCCATGCAGAAATGCTGCGCGACTCAGGCATCGCCTCGACGGCTATTATGGGGGTTAAGATGACATCGAGCCACGACGCGTCAGTCAGTCCCGCGCTGGGCAATGATTCTGTTTTGTCGGTTACGGATGTTCGTCCGGCGCGTCCGCCGATAGTGCCACCGCCGATAGTGCCGCCGCCGTTTCCCGCCGAAGAAAATATGGCGCCGCCTTCATCGACTGAAGTGCCTGACAATGAGTCGGTGCTTCATGAGTTAAAAAAGGCCACCGACGCCGCAGTCAGTCACGCAGCCGCCAACGTGTCGAAGGACGAATTGGCAATCATACTGGAAGGTTTTGCCAAAGTTTTACGCGCCGACGCCAAATACGATAGCGTCGGTTTTGCCGATCACGCTGCCGAAGTGGGACAGCTTAAGCAGCTCCTCGTCGAAGCGCAAGAAACCATCATTACCCTGCTCAACGACCGTGTATATGACCGCGCCAAGCTGGCCAGGTTGGAGACGGAAGTCCGGGTGATGCCGGACCTGCAAGCCCAAGCGACGCGAGCCATTCGTCTGGCTAACCATTCGGAAGAAGTGCAGAGAGAAATTGTGCAAGTGCGCGCCGAGGTGGAGCGTCTGCGGACTGCCTATATGCGCAGCGAAGAAAGCATGTCCCTTAACTGGTTTACAAGATTATTCCGGTCGCGGCCGTAGGCATTTGCCCGGCGCCGGGGTGCGCGAATCTATAATATATGTATAGGGACAGACCGCAGCCTTTGCCGGCTGGCGGGGCGGCTGAGCAGGGCTGGCGCTGACCTGCGCGCCGGTGAACATACAAATGTCAGGCATCAGCAGTGGGTCGCGCCAATCAGGCTCGGCTGCCGACCTGGCTGAACCGGTAAAGCTGTTTGCGTGGAGAACCGCACTATCGCGAGCGAGTGACGGCGGTCAGTTCTTCCTCGGTTTTACCGCCCTCGGCAATTCTTTTCATGCGCTTCTGCAGCTGGGTTACCGAAAATGGGTATGAGCACCAGCCGTGGGCACCTACCGGACATGTGGCCGTCATAGCCGCAGTTTTCTTGGACGTCCGCTTGCGCGTAGACTGTCTGGCTATTTTGGCTGTTTTCGTCATTGCAAGCCTCCTTCCACCATAACTGGTATACCACCGGAAGCCGCTTTTCGCGACTAAATTTTTGGAAAAACTAATGTAAAATCGAGCCCTGCCACACGGGAAGCCAGCCCGGAACAAGCCACCATATTTGGTGCACTTTGTATTTTTGCCGACAAGCCCTGCATATGCGGTTTAACAAGCATCGATATCGTGGTCATACCTGAGTTACGAATGAAGTCATGCTTCCTGACGCTTGCCTGGCGCCGCTTGTGCCTGTCAGGCAAAAGACGGATAATGGATGGTGAAAGGAATGCCTTTAGTGATCAAAGTTCTTGTCGTTGATTCCACCGCTATAACCGAACGTTTGTCCAGAGAGACTTTGATTCCTCTCGGTTGCCAGATAATCACAGCCAGCAGTACCGCTTTGGCCGTGTTTTTGGCAAGAAAAAACTTTCCCTCGCTAATCATAAATGGCGTCAGGGATAGCGAAGAAGTAGAGCTTCCGCAGGAAATCCGCACTGATCCCGATCTCGCGCATATCCCGGTGGTTGTCGTGGCCGACAATCAGGGCAAAAGCATGGCCCCAAATGTGCTGGCAAGCGGCGCAGCGAAAGTACTGGCTCAGCCTATCAGCCCCGAGCGATTTTTCGAAGAGTTGCGTCCGTTTCTCATCGAATCTGATGACGATCGTCCTGAGGAAACTCCGGAGTGATGAGGTCCTGAGCAAAGAGTGCGGGGCCGATGAAACCTCATGCATAGAAGCTCGTCTATAACCATTACTACCGTCGAATCAGCACACCATGAAAACTTCTATAAAGCTCATGCATAGCTGACGAGAGCAGGTTGTTTAGCTTCTCCGTATAATCGAAATATCAAAACTTGTGCGCCGGCGTTTCGGCTGGAGCATTCTCAACCTTATTGTATCTCGGGGACTTCCTGATGGAAATCGCTCGCGTACTGTCATTCGTGCTGGCAATCTTCCTCGGCGTCGTATTCTGCGTGCCGTCGGCAGTTGCTCGTACGCATCGGCATCATCACGCGCACTCTGCGTGCGCCACCGGGCAGATGACGACTTCTCGGCGCCATCATAAACAGTTGGCGACCAGCGTCGCCTCTCATGGACTCCGCCACGGCTCGCGCCGGCATGGAAGGCGCCTGTCTCTAATCGGACGCCACCACCACCGATCTGCTGTGGCGCTGCAGGCGACTCCGCATACGCATTACCTTTATCCATCGGATTTCTTTATGTGGAGTGCGCCCGAGTTCATGCAAAATAATTTGCCGGCTGCGCTGGCCACTGCCGCAAAAGATTCATTCGCTAAGGGCAGTGCGTCGAAATTTTCTCCCAGCCAACTTGTGCAAGCGGGCATTTTCGAAGATGACCCTCTGCGCGGCGGAATTTTCCGGCGCCGCGAAGACGTCAAATTCATCATCCTGCACTCGACTGAAACCGGGCGCCCAGCCGACGCCTCACGTGTGATCAAAAGCTGGAATCGCGGCATGCGGCATCCGGGCGCGCAATTCGTCGTGGATAGAGACGGCGGCATTCATGAGACAGTCGACCCTGAATTCGGTACGGTACACGTCGACATATCGCGAACGACCTTAGGTGTCAACAACGATAACAGCATCGGCATCGAGATGGTCCGTTCTGGTGACCAGCAATACACGCCGGAGCAACTGCAAAGTGTGACTCGCCTGGTCGTCTATTTGCAACAGCGATTCAATGTCGCCGACGATCACATTTATGGACATCACCAGGTTCAACCGAGCAACCGGCTTGATCCCGTTGGCTTCAACTGGGGCGAGTTCAACATTGCCAAGTCCGATTTGCGCAGCCAAACGGTAGCCATGAAGCACCGCGTCCATTCCGCTGTCATTCCTCATGACCAGCCCGCGTCAGGCGGCAGCGCGCATATGCTCGACATGACAGGAGCCGAGTCCGAAGAGAAGTTGTAACCGCCAGCGGCAACCCGGCTCTATTCGCGATCTTGATTTTGGTACTACAATAGGCTCAGCAGTCAGGGGAGCCTATGCAGACACGGCAGCGCGAGCCGGAATTGATGGATGATCCCGCACTCGATCCCAGCGAGCACATTCACGCGCGTGCGGGATTGGCGCGCTTGAATGCGCTGAGCGGAGCGGCTCATGGTTTATGGCAGCCATTGCAACAGCTAATGGCTGAGCGGAATCTGACGTCACTAAAAGTACTCGATATCGCCACCGGAGCCGGCGATGTTATTTTCCGCATACACCGCATCGCTCGCCAACGCGGAGTGCAGGTGGAAATCGACGGTTGCGATTTCAGCGATACCGCACTCAATCATGCCCGGCGATCGGCGCAGCGAATTGGCGCGCCGTCGAAGTTTTTCAAGCTCGACGTATTCCGCGACCAGATTCCATCCGGATACGACGTGGTGATGACCTCGCTCTTTACGCATCACCTCGGTGATGACGACACCGTGCACCTGCTTAGCTCCATGAAAAGAGCAGCCGGACAAATGCTCATCGTCAATGATTTGCAGAGGTCGAAATTCAATCATGCCCTGATCTGGCTGGCCACCAGAATATGCAGCACATCGCGGGTGGTGCATTTTGATGGACCAGCATCGGTGCGCAATTCGTATACGGTAACTGAGCTGGCGCATCTGGCAGATAAAGCCGGCTTGCACGACGCCTCACTGCATGAGGTCTTTCCATGCAGAATGATGCTTACCTGGAAACGCACCAGATGAACGGCGGACTCACGCTTGTTCAGGTGCGTGACCGCTACGACGTGGCAATCATCGGTGCCGGACCAGCGGGCTCGGCAATAAGCCGCCAACTGGCGCTCGCCGGTTTGGCGGTTTTACTCGTCGACAAAGCCTCATTTCCTCGCCCCAAGGTCTGCGGTTGTTGCTTGAGCATTAGTGCCTTGTCTCATTTGCGTGCGCTGGGATTGGATGACATTCCCGGTACGCTGGCAGCCGTGCCGCTCAAGCGTTTGCTGGTGGCGGCCGGACCCGGTGGCCGGCTTTCCTTGCCGCTGCAGACATCGGTTTCGATTTCGCGCAGTGCGTTGGATGCCGCCATGGTCGCTAAGGCGATGGAAGCGGAAGTGCAGTTCTGCGACGAGACCACGGCATGCATCGCCGCTGCAGATGGAGACCAAGGACGTATCGTCGAGCTGCACTCGAAGGAAATACGCAAGAGCATCCGCGCGAGCATCGTTGTGGTCGCCGATGGGCTTGGCGGAGCCGCAGCAGCGAAGCTGCCGGCGTTGGCGCCTGTAGTTGCCGAACATTCGCACGTAGGCACCGGCGCGATTTCCCACTGTGCCTTACCCTTCTATGAAGCCGGCACCATTTATATGGCCTACGGCGAAGGAAGTTATCTTGGACTGGTGCGCCTCGAGGACGGAAGCACGGACTTAGCCGCCGCACTCGATCCACATTTGCTGCGCAGCGCCGGCTCACCATCGGCAGCGGCCACCGCGCTGATTGAGATGAGTGGTTGGCCGGTACCTCGGGATTTGCATGAGATTTCCTGGAAGGGAACGGTTGCTCTCACTCGCCGGCGCAAGAACGTAGCCGAAAATCGCCTGTTTGTCATCGGCGATGCAGCTAGTTATGTGGAACCGTTTACCGGTGAAGGAATTGCCTGGGCATTGGAATCGGCGATCAAGCTGGCACCGCTTGTGGTGAGAGGCGCGCGCCGCTGGGATGCTTCGTTGATATGGCACTGGCAGCATATTTACAGGCGCACCGTGGTGCGCAGACAACGCCCGACGCGATATGTGGCTGCCATTTTGCATAACGCTCCGGCAGCAATCGTCGCTGCTAATCTCTTGAATGCGGTTCCGGCATTGATCCGCCCGCTGGTGAGCGCCGTGCATGGCGATACAACTCGGGAGGGCAATCATGCCTGTCATCATTGAAGGTATTGCCACTGCATTACCCGGACGTTGCCTGCAGACGGACTTATTTATTCAACATGCTAAACGGTTTTGCTGCACCACCACCCGGCAAGAGAAAGTTCTCGAGGAGTTGTACCGGCGGACGGAAATCAGCTCGCGTTCCTGCGTTCTTGCGTCTTACAGCTATGGCTCTGAAGGCGAGCAAATATTTGCGCCGCCGAGGGCAGTGGACGACCTCGGACCATCCACCGCACAGCGCATGCAGTGCTATAGCGACGAAGCCGGCATGCTTGCCACCACCGTCGGGCGCCAGGCATTGCAAGCCGCCGCCGTGCCCGCTGATGCGATTACTCATTTGGTGACGATCTCATGCACCGGATTTTATGCGCCTGGTTTCGATATAGAGATGATTAACCAGATTCCGCTGCCACCATCGGTACAGCGAACACACGTCGGATTCATGGGCTGCCATGGCGCCATGAACGGCTTGCGCGTCGCCGGCGCTTTCGCTCAGGCCCGCAACGCGGCCGTGCTCCTGTGCACCACTGAATTGTGCAGCTTGCATTTTCAGTACGGCTGGAGCACCGACAAGCTGGTTGCCAATTCGTTATTCTCAGATGGGGCCGCCGCACTTGTCGTCCGCCAATCCGCGCACGATGGCGCAAGTGGATTCGAGTACCTCGATTCGGCCAGCTTTATCGTCGCGGATACTTCCGAAGCAATGATGTGGCGAATCGGTGATCATGGATTTCAGATGAATCTGTCTACGCGCATCCCTGAGATTATCTGCGCTGAACTGCCCGAATGGATCCGGCAATGGCTGTCCAAACAAGGTCTCAAGATAGCTGATGTGTCGCTCTGGGCTGTGCACCCAGGAGGTCCGAGAATCCTGGATGCGGTTCAAGCAGCGCTCAACCTGCCTGCCGACGCACTTGATGACTCTCGGGCCGTTTTGGCCCAATGCGGCAATATGTCATCGCCGACGGTGCTGTTCATACTTGAGCGGATGTTGGCCAGGCAATTTAGCGGCTACTGCGTGATGCTGGGATTCGGCCCCGGCTTGGCGGTCGAGGCCGCGTTATTGAAAGCGTAAAAAACGGCGGGCGTAAGCCCGCCGTTACAAACGTGTTCTTCGGCGCGCAAGCAGCCGTTTACCGTTCGCGATCGCTGGACGGCACGTACTCGCGCTGTCGCTCCGGCAGAGCTTCGTCACGGACGCCCTTGGATCGGATGTCCCGTCCGCCGGCAGCTTCCATAAGACGACGCACCTCACCTTCACGACGGGTGTGTGCATATGCACCAACCAGGATACCGCCATGACGCTTGTCGGCGCGGTAGAGGTTTTCTTCGAATTCAGGAATCGTGGATCCGATCAGGGCACCGATGATCAGTCCGATGATGCCGAGTGCGGCGACCCCGGCCAGAATTGCTATCGCCAGCGTGGTTCCGGCCAACCCGATTCCGGGATCTGGTATATTGCCCATGCGAATCAGGGCGCCGAGAATGCCACCAATGATGCCACCAATGATCATTCCGGCAACGCCACCTTCCGGGGCTTTGGTGCTAACGTCAGTAAAAAATTCACGTCCAAGCGTGGTGTCGGTATTGAGCAGGCTCAAATCTTCTTGCGCGAAACCATGTCTCATCAGGTCTTCAATCGCAAGCATGGCGCTGGATCGTGTGTTAAATAGACCAGTAACTAGCTTGGCCATATGATACCTCCGGGGCAATACGAGAATGCGACGTCGTGTGTTAGGCTGTGGTTTCCTAGTGCGCTTCGGTGAATTGTCCTGGGGGCAGCGGGTTTCTGACGTCCGCGGCGCGCGTGCTAATAAACAGCACCATCAGGCAAAATATGACCACAATTACGAGTAGCACTAGAAAATTCAAAGTGGAATACTGCGGGCTGCTCTCATGAGCGCCCGCAGTATTCCGTTGCGCGTCGGTGCTACTGCCGCCGAGTTTGGTCGACATGTTCACCTAGCCTTATACGGTTGTTCTGACAAAGAACCCTGAGATAAGGGCCAGTAAGAATACCAGCACGGCCGATCCTACAATCGCCGGCAGCAGGGGAACGCCGGCCAGGTCTGGTCCCATATGTCCCATCAATGCCGTACCTATCCAGGCTCCGATAATACCCACGATCGCCGAAGCAAGGAAGCCACCCGGTATACGTCCCGGAACGATTGCTTCAGCGATCCAAGCGCATATCGCCGCCACAATAATGAAGAAAATAAATCCCAATATGCTCATATAATCAATCTCCTCGGCTTGTGCGAACCTCAGACGGTCTGGGCACATGCAATGTTCGCAGGTCCATATCGGTGAAACCCTAGATGTGTTCGGGTTTTCTCGCACCGTGTACGGTGATTTCCTTATTGGTGATCTCGCCATCGCCTTTACAGATGAGGTTGAGGAACTGCCGAGGTCATACGACGTCCAATGACCGGATAGGAAGGAACGAGCAATCGCTCTGGAGGAGTTATGGTTGAAACCCGCGAACGCGAGAGAGTCTATACGACTGATGAAAGCGCCGGCCCGTCCACGGCATTAGTCGTGCTGTTCTCGCTGTTGATAGTGGCAGTGCTCGGTTTCATGGTCTATTTCTTCAGCAATAATGATCTGAGAAATAACACACCGACTTTGATCGAGCGCGATAACACGCAGACGACGACACCGGTTCCGGTGACTACACCAGTCCCTGTGCCGACACCGGCTGCGCCATCAGCGCCAACTAACATCAACATCCCAGCGCCCAGCACATCTGCACCAGCTCCGGCGCCGAACATAAATATCATGCCGAATAACAGTACGCCAAGCGGCAGTGGTAATAGTGACAATACCAACTCGTCCGGCGATGGGACAACAAACCCATAAGATCGTTGTGAACCGGCGGGCTCGCGTCCGCTGGTTTATGACGCATGCGCTCGAAGTAGCGCTTCCACCGTTTCCAACGAATCGGCATCTGCGGGTTTTTTGTCCGTACGCCAGCGCAACATGCGAGGGAAACGGACGGCAATGCC
>DATNQY010000118.1:0-5336 GCA_036703785.1 Candidatus Obscuribacterales bacterium | reverse complement strand
CGAGACAATCTAGTGAGGGTGGCGGCGTGGGCGGTCGGGTTTTCAGCGACGCGCAAGCAAACATCGGACTCTCCTGTTTTGGCCAGGAAATCGAGCACGTTTTGCGACGTCTTGGGATTACAGGCGACAAGACAGCGAACATTCTTAGAATCCGCTGTCTCAAGCGCTTTTCGCAGTTGTGCCCAAGTGAGTTCTTTTTTGGAGTCCTGCGGCACGAATTCGCAATGCAACTTTTGCAGAATAAGAAATGCTTGGCGGATGTAATCCGGATAGCCCCAAGTGAAATGGATGGAGTGGGCAAGCAGAATATCAATATCAGACAGCGCATTGCTGTTTGACGATGAAGTGCTCGGATATCTCTCTATTACAGCCGCCATAGAACCGTTAGAAACTGCCTGTCGAAACGACTATCTGCCTCGTGCTTCCAATATTCCCGTTGGAAACGGGGTGCCGTATAGAGCGATCCCTTAGCAACCTAGGGGATTGCCCTATCGTTTCATTTCTGGCGCTTGACATTTCAAAATCAGGCGTTCTCACATGTTGAAATGGGCTATCCTGAGGTGTGATTTCCTCCGGCGGGCGGCATAAATGCTTATGGAAGCACACGCCCTACCAGAGGGGTAGGATTCTCAATGGTCGCACCGGTCAAAGACGCTTACGATTTAGACCACTTCAGCCTCCAGGATATGACGGAGTGCGGGATGGCGCTTCGCAAGCTTGGCGCGGATGCGAAGTCCATGGAAGACGTCTGCCACCGAACCGTCAAATTTCTCTTCGACTGTTTAACCTCTGAGAAGACGGAAGGCAAAGCTTGCGCCCTCGTGCGCAGCTACGTGACGGCACCGTTGGGTCAACTTACCGCCGAATTGCAGAAATCCGCCCGAACTTACAAGAAAGATGTAGCTGCCGATGCCCGATGTCTGGTTCTGATGGGCGCTCGTGGCATAAAACAGGAGTGGAGCGACGCCCGTTCGTCTAAGAACACTCTGTCGATTCCACTGGAATGTCCGGAAATGCCCAAACAATTACCAATGGTTGCAGAACTTGTATCACAGCTTGGTGTGGCGGCGGAAAAGCCCGCTTCATCAGGCGCGAAGTTTTTGGCTAGTGAGAAGCAGCGCACGTTTAACGTGTTCTACGTGCCCGACGCCACCAGTCCGGCTGCTATCCCCGACCAGCAAGGTTTCGTTCAACCAAACAACCTTAAATCGGTGGTTGGCTATGGAGGCGTTTTGCCTTCAGGCAATCTGTTTACTGTAATTGCATTCTTGCGTGCACCAATCTCCCACCAGGCGGCACTGGCGTTTCGCCCATTTGCCCTGAACACCAAAATCGCCCTTTTACCTTTTGACGAACCCGACCTGATGTTTTCGAGGCATTAATGGAAGACGAGAAGGAACTGAAAGCAGAGGTTGAACGCCAGAAGGCGAAAGCCGCCGCGCTCGAGCAACTTCTCGATGTGCAGGAGCAAGCCGCCATCGAGCAATCGAAGTTGCATGAGCAGACGCTCGCCGAGTTGCGATCGCTGGCGGTGAAACTGGCTCAGGCTCGCGACCAGGCCTTGGAAGCTTCACGGATGAAATCGGAATTTCTGGCCAACATGAGCCACGAGATTCGCACGCCGTTGAACGGCGTCATCGGCATGAGCGACTTGCTGTTGCGCACCAATATGAATCCGGAGCAGCGCGAACACTCCAACATCATTCACGAATCAGCGAAAGTCCTTCTCGATATCATCAACGACATTCTCGACTTCTCCAAGATCGAAGCCGGCAAAGTCGACCTGGAGATTCTCGATTTCGAAATTTCCTCCATTGTCGAAGCCACAGCCGAGCTGCTTGCTGAAAAAGCCCGCAACAAGGGGCTTTCATTGATGAGCTACGTATCGCCGCGGACGCCGAAAATTCTGCGCGGCGACCCTGGTCATATCCGCCAGGTGCTGCTCAATCTCGCCTCCAACGCCGTGAAGTTTACCGAGCGTGGTGAAGTGACATTGACAGTCGAGCTCGAGGAAGCTCACGGCACTCAAATTAAACTGAAATTCGCGGTGACGGACTCGGGGATTGGTATCCCGAAGAGCACGCTCTCCAAGCTTTTCCGTCCATTCACGCAAGCGGACGGTTCGATCACCCGCAGATATGGCGGCACCGGACTGGGGCTGTCGATATGCAAAGGCCTGGTCGAATTGATGGGCGGCGTCATCGGCGCCGACAGCGTGAAGGGCGAAGGGTCGACTTTCTGGTTCACGCTGACATTGGAAGGCACGGAAATCGGCGAAGGCACCGACCCGGCAATTAATCTGAAAATGCACGGCAAACGTTTGATGGTCATTAACGCCATGCCGGCAGTGGCGCGAACCATTCACGATTACGCCGAAGCCTGGGGGCTTAACGTCGATGTGATTTATGAAGTGCCCTCGGCATTAGACGCAATGCGCAAGGAGGCTGTCGCCGGATCGCCCTATGACGTGGCGATAGTTGACGTGCCGGCTGCTGATGAAACGTTTGAGTTTGCGGCATTGGTGAAGAAAGATCCGATTTTGGAAAACACCAAATTGGTGCTTATCTCCACGGCACCGAAAAAGGGGCACGGCGAAAAGGCGATGGCTGCAGGGTTTTCAGCCTATTTGCCCAAGCCGATCAAGCAATCCCAGCTCTACGAATGCTTCTCGAGCATCCTCAATAATGCGCCGCAGAAAGCGCTGGATCTCACAACCACGCAGCAGATTCCAAAGCGTATCGCCAGCCAGGAGCTGATTCTGGTGGCGGAGGATAACCCGGTGAACCAGAAGGTGGCACTGCTCCAGCTCAAGACGCTTGGTTTTGCCGCGCACGCCGTAGGCAACGGCAAAGAAGCCGTCGATGCATTGGCTGCCGGACAATATACGCTTGTGCTCATGGACTGCCAGATGCCGGAAATGGATGGCTTCCAGGCGACGATGACCATACGCAAAAACGAAGTCCTTACCGGCAGGCGGGTGCCAATCATCGCAATGACGGCCAATGCCATGGAAGGCGACCGCGACCGCTGCATATCCGCGGGCATGGACGACTACATAAGTAAGCCTGTGGATCCAAAGAAATTGCAGGAGACCTTATCGCGCTGGCTGTCGCCGGATCAGCCAATCATTAACCCGATTCAGACGCCTGATGGTCAACCTAACCTCGACGACGATCTGCCCATGCAGACCATCAACGAAGATCCCATCAATATAGGTTTATTGGAACGCACCTGCGGCGAAGAGGTTGCCCGAGAAATTCTCGAGGTGTTTGTCTCCGCGGCCGAAACGCTGCTCGAGGGCATGGAAGTGGCGCGACAACGACGCGAAGGCCGCGCGCTCGAATCGTTGGCGCACCAGATGAAGGGCTCGTCGGCAGCCATCGGCGCCACCGAGATGGTGCGCCTGAGCACGCGCATGGAAGACGCCGCGGCTCAAGACAATTTCGTGCAGGCACGCATCATTCACGAGGCCTTGAAGTGGTCGTTCCGACGGCTTACTCGGTTTATTAACTACTGCCTGGAACAGCGGGAAAAAGACCGCAAAGAGAAGCAGGCAGGCGCGACGTAGGTACCGACGTTTGGTAGCGGCGGGCGGAAGCCCGCTGTTGCGGAACTTCGTGACGATCGTCACAGCAATCCCACCGGGCATAGGTGTTTCCAATTGTCATGTTGGAATGAATATTGTTACGTTAGTGACACGCGGGAGTCTCTAAACATACTGATGACCGCGGCGCAGGGAAGGCATACACGGCATGATTGCCGTCTGTTTTCGCGGCGGCTAGTATGCGAGGGACGAGTCATGCATATCGCCAACAGACTGGATGTCGACGCCAAAGAATTTTTCAGTCGGCGCGAAGATCTCTCATTCATTGTCAGGTTCAATTGGAAAACGTCGAATCATTTGAAAGAGGCAATTCAGGTGCTTCTAGCTTCGCGGCTCGAGAACACCGACACCGACGCAAGCGTGAAAGTCGAGCGCAAGCGCTCCGATGTATTGGACGATAACGAGTTTCGGCAAATTCGCCGCATCATCGCCAGCAATCCCAATACACCGCCGGCGGTGTTAGCTTATCTCGCTAAAAACAGCGATGCGGACATACTGGAGCGAATTGCCGAAAACCCGCGCACTCCATTGAACACACTCGAGCGATTGGCGCGATCTTCATCGCCGGTGGTGCGCGCCGCCGTCGCCGAAAACATTAACGTTTCGCCTGACATACTTACTATTCTTGGCACGGATCCTGATGATGATGTTCGCTACCATCTGGCTG
Organism: Candidatus Obscuribacterales bacterium; assembly: GCA_036703785.1. Lineage (GTDB taxonomy): Bacteria > Cyanobacteriota > Vampirovibrionia > Obscuribacterales > Obscuribacteraceae > JADYXS01. The sequence continues at coordinate 1,065 of DATNQY010000118.1, read as the reverse complement.
AGAATCCACATCTGCCCGAGGAATTGCTGGTAGCTCTTACTGAGGACCTGAATCCTTATGTACGCTACCGCGCTGAAGCCACGTTGCTTCGCGTCTCGGGCGGCATGGTGCTGACTGGAACTTTTGCGCGTGCCGTGATCCGCGAGGAATGGGAACAAGGAATTCGGTAATAGGACAGCGGGCTAAAGCCTGCCGGTACCAATCAAAGCTCGACGAAAAGAAAAAAATACCGACGGTTACTTAGGGGGGTAAACCGAGGATGCGCGCTGCATGTTAGAACTGCCTACAATTGTTGCCTGGTGCTTGCTGGCAGCGGTGATTATTGCCGTACCGTTGGCGGCGAAATGCTGGCGCGCATTGTTCGGGCTGTCGCCACTGCAGCAAGAAAATGAGCGCCTGAAGAAAGCGGTCGCCTCTCTGCAAAACAAAGTCGATGAGCTCGAATCGCAAAGTGTTCATCAGATTCGCACTTCGGAAGGATACATCGCGCAAGTGGCGCACGAGCTACGTGCGCCGCTGACTTTATTGCTGGCGCCTCTGGAATCGATGCTTGCCGGTAACCATGGCAGCTTACGGCGCGGACAAAGACAGCCGCTCGAGATTATGCACAACAATGCTGTGCGCATGTTGCAGGTTACCATCGGCTTGCTCGACCATGCGGCGGCGCGGGCCGGACAGACACCCGTGCATCGAGAACCCACCGACGTCAACGCGCTCACCAGCGCCGTCATCGCCGACTTCATGCCGTATTTCGATCAGAGGGAGCTTGCGTGTTCGTTCGATCATTTACCTGACGATGCTGTCGTGGAGCTTGATCGTTATCTCTACGAGCGGATTTTGTTCAATCTATTGTCCAACGCGGCGAAATTTACGCGTAAGCGCGGGTCTGTCCACGTCGCCTTGCAGCACAACGGCAGCCGCCTGTTGCTGAGCGTGCAGGATACCGGCGAGGGCATACCCGAGCGAGAACTGGGAAACTTGTTCAAAAAGTTCCATCAGCTTAACAGTTGCGCGAGCCGCCGCATCGAGGGCAGCGGCCTTGGGCTGGCACTGGTAAAAGAATTT
>DATNQY010000117.1:0-17128 GCA_036703785.1 Candidatus Obscuribacterales bacterium | reverse complement strand
AGCCTCACCATTGCTTGCGCGCTCAATCCTACTGCTGAAAATCGTGCGCTCGAGATCGAACGTTTGCGCAACAAGCTCAATGCCGGCGCGCACGTGATCATGACACAGCCGCTATATCAATTGAGCGATCTTACCGATTTCTTAAATGACTTCGGCCCGGTTCCGGTTCCAATTCTGGCTGGTATCATGCCGCTCAATAGCTTTAAGCACGCCGAATATCTGCACAATGAGGTGCCCGGAATCACAATTCCGGATCACGTGCGCGCACGCATGGAAAAAGCCGGCGACGAAGGCGCCCGGGTGGGCGTTGAGCTTTCCGAAGAACTGATTGAGGAGCTGCGTCCATTAATCGCCGGCATCTACGCGGTGCCTTCGTTTGGACGCTACGACGACATTTGCCACATGGTCCGTCGCCTGAAAGCGCCAGCCAAGCACGCTCCGGTAAGACTGAAAGCATAACTTTAAGCGAAAGGCACAAGCTTAAGGATTGGTAGCGGCGGGCGAAAGCCCGCGCACCCTCTCCACATGGCGTTCTTTCGACAAAAGTCCACGGGGCGTGGCTTTGGAGTCACGAGCGCGTTCTGAGAAAGCGGATTAGAATGGCGGATAGACGGGAAAATTATGTCGAGCAGGTCATTGGCTAAGCCGAGAGGGAGGTCAGCAGTGGTTTCGTTAGCTGAACTTACAGGCAGATTGGATACGACCAAAATTCGGGTGACGGATGGAGACATCCCCGCCGGCGATTGGATCTTCAATGGGCACGGCATTGTGCTTGCGCCGAAACAAACGGACGCCAACGGCAACACCGAGAAAGTTGTGATTTCTCTTGACGGCAAAATGCGTCTCACCGCTCGCAAGGCGGAGGAATTTGGACCGCTACGCCAATTGGCCTCCGACATGACACCACTGGCGGGCACCATCGCCGGTGCATCGTTGCTCAGTGGCTTTTTCGGTGCCATGACGGGCTTTGCCGCAGGCAAGATGATCGGACGTAACGTCGCGACGTTTACGTGCGAGCTTGATGACGGTCGTAAATTCAACGCCATGGCTGACTACAGAATCTTCAAGCGCCTGCAATCGATTTCGAAAAATTAGAGCGCAGCCAGTTGGTTGCGCGAGATATTGAAGTACTTCGCTTCCGGATGCATCACCACCACGGCTGATGTGCTTTGCTCAGGAACGAGATGAAATTCTTCGGTGAGAGAAACACCGATGCGTTGCGGCTCGAGGATCTCAAACAGCTGTCTTTGATCTTCCAAGTTGGGACAGGCAGGATAGCCGAAGCTGTAACGGCTGCCGCGGTAGCCCTGGCTTAGAAGCTTGCGGATCTCCGGCGAATCTTCGCCGCCAAATCCGAGCTCGGAGCGGACGCGTTTGTGCGTCCACTCGGCGAGCGCTTCTGCCGATTCAACGGAGAGTCCGTGAAAATATAGGTACTCCGTGTATTTGTTCGCCTTGAACAGTTGGGCTGTGTGTTCGCTGGCGCGCTCGCCCATGGTTACCACTTGCGCCGGCAAGACGTCCATGCGTCCTTCATCGACGGAAGCGAAAAAGTCAGCAATGCACAAATGCCTGCCGTGATCTTGTCGTGGGAATGTGAATCGCACCCATTCCTTGCGCGTGTTGGGATGATAGACGATCAAATCGTTGCCTTGCGATTGGCAGGGGAAATAACCGTACGCGACGCGCGGCGTCAGTAACCGCTGGGACTTGGCTTGCTCTTTGAGTTCCGCCAGAATCGGGCGCACCTTTTCGTCAAGCAGCGCTTGATACTCATCGCCAGGCATCTCGCCCTGGCGAACGCGAAACTGACCTTTGATCAGCACCGTTTCGTTGATGTAAGGAAAGACTTCGTCTAGTGGAACGTCTTGGATGAGGCGCGAGCCCCAGAACGGTGGAGTTGGAATTGGTAGATTGCGCGCTATATCGGAACGTTCGGTGCTGCGAATCAGATTGGGAACCCCGAGGCGCGCTGCTACGCGGTTGGCTGCCGCGAGCGCTCCTTCCGATGTCGTGACCGACTCTGCCGGCGTGGTTTCTTTGGGCGGCGTCGTTTCCTTGGCGGGCGCTGTTTCTTTTGTCTTCGCGCCTTTACCGTTGACCTTCGCCAATTTGGCCAATCCCTCTGCACCGCCGTTGGCGAGCGCTTCCATATACCGCAGATCGTCGAAGGCGTCTTGACCGTATACTACGAGCCCGTTGTACACATTGCGGCAATCTTCTTCGACGTAGCGCCGCGTCAGAGCTGCGCCGCCGAGAACGACAGGAATGGAAATCTTGCGCTCGTTGAGCAGCTCGAGATTTTCTTTCATGATCACGGTTGACTTCACAAGCAGTCCGCTCATGCCGATGCAATTGGCGTTGTAATCGACGGCCGCTTGAATGATGTTATCGATAGGCTGTTTGATGCCCAGGTTGATAACCCGATATCCATTGTTGCTCAGGATGATGTCGACTAAGTTTTTGCCGATGTCGTGAACATCGCCCTTCACCGTGGCCAGTACCATAGTGCCGCGCGTCGTGCCTTCGACCTTCTCCATAAACGGTTCTAAATACGAAACCGCGGCTTTCATCGTTTCTGCTGACTGCAGAACGAAAGGCAATTGCATTTTGCCTGCTCCGAAAAGCTCACCGACGACCTTCATTCCGTCGAGCAAGATAGTGTTGATGATATCGAGGGGACTGTAAGTCTCGAGTGCTTTGGCGAGGTCGTCTTCCAGACCGACGCGATTGCCGTCGATGATGCGGTGCTTCAGCGTGTCTTCGATGGAGAGCTGTACCTTGGCCGCAGCAACTTCTGTTCCCGCTGCTTTCTTTGCTTTGTAGAAGTCGAGCAGGGTAAACAGCGGATCGTACTCGGCGGTGCGCTCGTCGAATATCAATTTCCGATGATATTCGCGCTCATTCTCGTCGATTTTGTAGAGCGGCAATATTTTTTGGGCGTGTACGATCGCGAGATCCAGTCCGGCTTCAACAGCGTAGTGCAAAAATACCGAGTTCAGCACGTGCCTGATGCGTGGCTGGAACCCGAACGAAATATTGCTCACGCCGAGAATCGTGGAAACGCCCGGTAGGTGTTGCTTGATTAACCGGATCCCTTCAAGCGTTTCCATTCCCAGCCGGCGGTCTTCTTCATTGCCTGTGGACAGCGTGAACGTCAACGCATCGAAAATAATGTCTTCCGGTGCGACGCCGGCTTTGATACAAAGCTCGTAAATCCGTTTGGCTATTTCAAGCTTATGCTGGGCGCCGCGGGCCATGCCCTTTTCGTCGATGGTCAACGCGACCGTCGCGGCGCCATAGCGCCTGATCAACTCGACCTTGCGCATCATCTTTTCTTCGCCGTCTTCGAGGTTGATAGAATTAACGATCGCTTTGCCGCCGATTAGTTGCAGGGAAGTGTCGAGCACTGGATACTCGGTCGTATCAATCACCAGCGGCAGTTGGCATTCGGTGTTCAAACGTTTGATCAAAATGGACATGTCGCGATTCTCATCGCGACCGACATACGCGGTGCAAACGTCTATCACGTGCGCGCCTTCGCGTTCTTGATCGCGCGCCATTGCCACCATGCCGTCCCAGTCTTCGCGCTCGAGCAGTTCTTTGAATTTCTTGCTGCCGTTAGTATTAGTGCGCTCGCCGACGATCAGCGGCGGAATGTCTTGATTCAGCGGAACGGCGCTGTACAAGCTGGAAACGGCAGGCGTCGGTTTCGGCTTGCGTTGCTTCGGTGTGACGCGCCCGACTAACTCGACGACGCGCTTTAGATGTTCCGGCGTTGTTCCACAGCAGCCGCCGATAATGTTGACGCCGACTTTCCTCGCAAAGTTGTTGAGCGCATTGGCGAGATCATCGGGAGTCAATTTGTAGACAGTGTGCCCGCCGACGTTCTCCGGCAGTCCTGCGTTGGGCAAAACGGAAACGTATTTGTTGGTGTTGTCGCACAGATACATGACGGGGTCCAACATTTCATTTGGACCCGTGGCGCAATTGAGGCCGATCACGTCGATGTCGAACGGCGTCAGCGCAGTCAATGCTCCTGAGATGTCTGTACCGGTGAGCATCGTTCCCAGCGGTGGTGCTTCGATGGTGAGTTGAATAATGATAGGCAAACGTTTGCCGATCTTTTTGAAGTACTGTTCCATCGCCACAATCGCGGCTTTTGCTTGCAGCAGATCTTGACCGGTCTCAAACTGCAGCACATCGACGCCACCATCAATAAGTCCTGAGACTTGCTGGTAGTACGCATCCTTCATGTCGGCGAGGCTTATGTGTCCGAGCGAGGGCAACTTAGTGGTCGGTCCAACCGAGCCGGAAACGAAGCGAGGTTGATCTTTCGTCGAATAATCGTCGGCAACTTTGCGCGCGAGCTGCGCTGCTTTTTTGTTCAACTCATATGCGCGATCTGCTAGCGAAAATTCCGCCAGCACCACGGGCGATCCGCCGAAGGTATCCGTTTCAATGGCATCGCAGCCCGCCTTCAGGTAGAGCTCGTGAATGTCGCTGATGACGTCGGGACGGCTGTCGACCAATATTTCCGGGCAGTTCTCATAGCCGAGATAATCGTCGAGCGTCAAATTGCGCGCATGGATAGACGTGCCCATGGCCCCATCAAAGATGAGGACCTTCTCGTTCAGCGCGTCGAAAAATGGATGTTTCATGCAGACTACCCATTGTACAGCGCACCAGATGCCGTTTCAGCAGCAGAGTTGTGCGTTGTAACGTGCCGGGGACTGAACATTAAAACTCAGCTGAACGTTGAACCCTTTACATGATTTTGGCGTTTCACATTTAGCTGGAAGAGGGCAGCGAAAAAGCCGCCGAAAGGGGGCGGCTTTTCAAAAAGATGGGGCTCGTTATGGTCGGTACCAGGACCCTCTGCGAAAGTGCTCCGTAGCGGTTCGACTCCGCCGGGCTCCATCTCCCCTTTATTCTACACCAGCGGGCTTACGCCCGCCGTTACAGTGGACGGAAGCGGGCTTACGCCCGCCGCTAGAACGAAGGGCGCAACCTGGCTCAGCCGCTGCACAAGGACGTGACCAAAGTCATGCCGGTTCGGTGACGATCGGCACAAGATTGCCGGTTGTAATCCGACTAGAGTTAGCTTACAGACCGGCTTGCGCCACAACGGCGCAGGTGGGTCGTGCATTACTTCAATTGGAGGAACGAGCGATGAGGAGAGACGGAGTTTCCCTGCTGGCGGTGCTTTCGGCTGCCGTAGTCGCGCATGCTTTATTTACTAATCTATTTTTGCAGCCATCTACCAGCAAGTTACAAAAGACGGCCGCATCCAGCGTTGAGCCAGGGTCGAAGCATGGCGAAGCTGCCGCACCCACACCCACCCACGTAGCGCTACGCGGCAATGCCGAGCCTCCAACGATCAAATCCAACGCCAAACAGTTGGACATCGGTTTTTGCATAGACACGACGGGATCAATGAGTGGCGAAATTGAAGCGGTGAAGAACAACGTTGCCGACATGGTAGAAGCGTTGAAGTCCAAGCATCCGAATGCATCGGTGCGGGTGGGATTGGTCGCTTACCGCGACAAGGGAGATGACTACGTGACAAAGATATTTCCTCTTTCCTCGAACATAAGCGAGGTCAGGCAGCAGATCAGAGATCTGAGCGCAGACGGTGGCGGAGATGGACCAGAAGCCGTTGATTGCGGAATTCATGAGGCGTTGCACTCGCTGCATTGGAATCCAGACAAGAAGACACCCAAGGTGCTGTTTCTTATAGGCGATGCTCCTCCTCATGAAGATAGGCATGATTATGATGTGCAAACTGAACTCGCTTGGGCAAACGATAACAACATCCGCATCAGCACGATTGCTTGCAATGGGTTGGAAACCTATGGAGTTGATGGTGTGCCGTTATTCAAAAAAATCGCCACGATGACTAACGGTAATTTCCAGATGCTTGCCTATCACCAGGAAATTGCAGACGCGTCCGGTCATATGCACACCATCGTTACCTCAGGCGGCGTAGCTTATGCTGTCAAAGCTGAAGCGAAAGACAAATGGAAAACCGAAAGTGCGGAAACTTTGGTCGCCAGTGGCTTAGCTGCCCCTGCACTGCAAGGCGCGACCAATGGTTCGATCGGCCCACAGGGAATTGATGGTACGGTAATTTCCGGCGTTAATACCGCAGGCACCGTCCGTAGCGACAACAACCTGGGTAGCCTCGTGCTCGACCGCGTGAGTGACGTTTTTAGTAAATGAACAGGCTTACGCCTGCCGCTACGGTGATGACGGCGGCGGCAGGAGCAGCGTCGGCAGCGTCTGGCTGCTTGTGCGACGCGCCAGCATGTCTGCTTTGAGATCAGCCAAAATGTACTCGACCAACGGATCGAGGCCGGCGCTTGGATCCAGCGTCATATGGCGCATCTGATCGTTGCGCCAGTGCCCGTTCACTGCATTGCCGCTGCAGTAATAGTCGAGTTTGTCGGAGTTTAAATAAATGCTGTACATCGAAGCCTCGGCCTCGAATCGCTGCCAGCGCTTCAATTGCAGCGCTTCTAAAAGCGGCGATCCGGGATTGTGCTCTTCCGAGCGTTCAGGCGTGGCAACTACCGGATTATCGCTCTGCAGGGAGGTATAGACAAGCTCTCGCAAACGTCCGCCGTCAGTGGTATCACATATGGTGACGGGATCGGTGTCGAAATAAAATCCTTCCTCCGCCTGAACGACCTTCGGAAAGACGACTTTGTCGCGATACCCGTAGAACCTGCTCATCGGCATGGTGTAGAACCCTTTTGTGGAGCAGGCTGGAAGCCTGCGATCCCAGTGTTTTATGGAGCTGCGATCCCAGTGAGCGGACGCTTTATTTGGCGTGCGGTTTCATGGTGGGGAATGGAATAACGTCACGAATGGAAGCCGAGTCCGTCAGATACATGGCCAATCTATCGATGCCCATGCCAATGCCCATCGTCGGCGGCATGCCGTATTCCATGGCCAAAATGAAGTCTTGATCCATCGGCTGAGCTTCCTCGTTGCCCGCCTCGCGTTTGCGGGCCTGGTCTTCCAAGCGGGCGCGCTGATCTTCAGGATCAGTCAACTCACTATAACCATTGGCCAATTCGCGGCCGAAAACGAACAGCTCGAAACGCTCGACCAGACCTGGTTTGCTACGGTGGATTTTGGTCAACGGCGAAATTTCAACCGGATAATCGATTAAGAAGGTCGGCTGCATCAATGTCGACTCTGCTTTCTCTTCGAATATTTTGTTGATGACTGCGCCGCGCGAATCCTCGTGCTCCAATTCTATGCCCAGAGCAAGCGCCGCTTTTTTGGCCGCTTCAAAATCAGCCAGAGTGGTCACATCCAAACCGGTGGCTTCCTTGATTGCGTCGTACATGGTGACGCGTCGCCACGGGCGTTTGAAATCGATCTCAGTGCCTTGATATGTGACTTTGGTGGTGCCGCAGACTTTCTCTGCGATGAAACAAACCATCTCTTCGCAGAAGTCCATGAGCTCGTTGTAGTCGCCGTAAGCGCAATACATCTCCATCATGGTGAATTCGGGATTGTGGCGCGTGCTTATTCCCTCGTTGCGGAAAATGCGTCCTATTTCATAGACGCGCTCCAAGCCGCCGATGATCATGCGTTTGAGGTGAAGTTCCGTCGCGATGCGCATGTATAGATCGATATCGAGCGCATTGTGGTGCGTGATGAACGGACGCGCATCAGCACCGCCGGCTTCGGTTTGCAGCACCGGCGTCTCCACTTCGAGGAAATCGCGATCGTCGAGAAATTTGCGCATGTAGCGCACGATCAAACTGCGCTTGCGGAAATTCTCGCGTACATCAGCGTTCATGATCATATCGACGTAACGGTGGCGATAGCGCGCTTCGACGTCCTTGAAGCCTTCCCAGCTGTCGGGCAGCGGTTGCAGCGACTTGGTCAACACTTCGAGCTTTTTCGCTTTGACTGACAGCTCGCCGCGTTGAGTGCGACGCATCAGTCCTGTCACACCTATGAAATCGCCTTTGTCCAGCAGCTTGAGATCGTCTTCGCTCCAGCCTTCCGGCATGCCCGCTTTCTTATCGCAGAATACTTGAATCTTGCCGGTTTCATCGTATAGGTCGATGAATTGCCAGGTGTTGCGCTCGTTCATAACGCGGCCGCAAACGCTGACTACGTCCTCGGTCTCGGTGCCGGCGGAGAGGTCCTTATATTTTGTTTGCAGTTGTTGTGCTGTGTGAGAACGTTTGAAGCTGTATGGATAGGGGTTGATGCCCTTAGCCCGCAGCTCGTTCAGCTTGCGTTTACGCTCGCGCTGCAGCCTGCCTTCATCTTCTGAGGGCGTTCCTGAGGGCGTTCCGATCGTCATTGTGACCTCTTGCTTGGACACAGTTCAGCTCCAAAATATATATGCGACGAAACGTCCATTATACGCGGACACCCTCTGGTAGCGGCGTACCGAGGCCTCCTTATCGAAACAATGTAGCGGCAGGCGGAAGCCCGCTCCTCAGAGGAAGAGCCTGTACATGTTATACTTACGTAGTGGTTGCGAACACAGGCTAGAAGCGCATTGCAACCGGATTTTCACGTCGCATCCTGCAGGCGCGAACAGGAAAATCGTCGCAAATTAGCTGTGCTTCATGGGCGGCGCATTGCGCCGCCGCTATAAGAAGGGGCACCGCCCCCACAAAAAACATGGCAGCAAAACTGAATTAAGGAGCTCTTGCTTTGACTACCGGCGAAAGGATTGTTCAGGTTGAAGTCGGACAGGAAATGCGCAAGTCGTTCATCGACTATGCAATGTCCGTCATTGTTAGCCGCGCCATTCCGGATGTGCGCGATGGACTAAAGCCGGTTCATCGCCGCATTCTTTTCGGCATGAACGAGCAGGGATTGGTGCCCACTAAGCCCTACCGTAAAGCCGCAAAGACTGTCGGCGAAGTCATGGGTAATTACCACCCGCACGGTGACTCGGCCATTTACGAAGCGTTGGTTCGTCTGGCTCAAGCGCAAGCCAGCCGCTATCCGATTATCGACGGACACGGCAACTTCGGCGACCTGGACAACCCGCCTGCTGCTATGCGTTATACGGAAGCACGTCTGGCCCAGATGGCGCTCATGATCCTTGCCGACATCGACGCTGAAACAGTCGACATGCGAGGCAACTTTGACGATAGCCGGCAAGAGCCTGTAGTGCTGCCCTCGCGCGTGCCGGCGCTGCTGCTCAACGGCTCATCCGGCATCGCAGTAGGCATGGCCACTAACATCCCCCCGCACAATCTCACCGAGGTGATTGACGGCACAATTGCCAAGATAGATGACCCTTCACTTGATTCCACTCAGCTCATGCAATGGGTCAAAGGTCCGGACTTCCCGATGGGCGGCCAGATCATGGGCACCGAAGGTATTGTCGAAGCATATACAACCGGCCGCGGCTCCATTCCCGTGCGCGGAGAAGCTCTTATCGAACAGATTGCAGGCGGCGGTGGACGCCAGTCTCGGATGGGAATCATCGTCACATCGCTTCCTTATATGTGTGGTCCGGAAGCATTCGTAAAGCGTGTCGCCGATCTCGTCAAGGACGAAAAAATTGGCGGCATCTCCGACATCAGCGATGAAACGGACCGCCACGGAGTGCGTGTAGTTATCGGCTTGAAGCGTGATGCGCATCCTGAAGTGGTGCTGAATAACCTGTACAAGCACACACAGTTGCAACAATCGTTCCCGGTTAACACTCTCGCTCTTGTGCGCGGACGTCCGGCAACTCTGAAGCTGGAAGATCTTATCCAAGAATTCATCGACCACCGCATCGATGTGGTGACTCGGCGGACACGCTACTTCCTGCGCAAAGCCGAAGAGCGTGCCCACATACTCGAAGGCTTGCTGAAAGCCCTTGGTCACATCGACGAGGTGATCAAGATCATTCGCGCCGCTGATTCCACGGAAGAAGCGCGCACCAAGTTGATTGCCAAGTTCAAGCTCAGTGAGATTCAGGCCAATGCCATTCTCGAAATGCAGTTGCGCAGACTGACAGGATTGGAGCGCAACAAGATTCAAGGTGAATATGACGAATTGCAGAAGGACATTGCTCAATAGAAAGAAATTCTCGACCAGCGCAAGAAAGTTCTCGCGATCATCAAGAAAGAGCTGAAAGAGATTCGCGACAAATTCGGCGACGATCGCCGTACCAAAATTATGGCTGCTGCCGGTGACGACATTTCAGCCAAGGATCTCACTCCCAATGAGCCGATGGCCATCTTCATCACCAAGCAAGATTACGCCAAGCGCACGCCGCTTGATACCTTCAAGCGCCAGCGGCGCAATACGCGCGGTGTTTCGGGCGTCAAGACGAAGGAAGAGGACGATCTCCAACACTTCTTTATCGCCAACACCCACGATAAGTTGTTGGTGTTCACCAACCGCGGCCAGATTTACGCCGTGGAGGTGATGGATATTCCGGAAACCGGAAGAAACGCCCGCGGATTGCCGATCATCAATTTGATTTCGATTGGACAGGACGACACGGTTACCACCGTTATCCCGGTCTCCGATTTCCGTCCGGATCAGTATTTCGTCATGCTCACCGAGCAAGGCTTCATCAAGAAAGTGTCGGCTGATGAGTTCGCGAGCATTCGCAAGAGCGGCATCATCGCCATTACCCTCAACGATGGCGACAAGCTCGGGTGGGTGCGCACATCCTACGGTAAGTCCGACATCATCATCGGCACCAGCGACGGTATGTGTATTCGCTATAGCGAAGACGAAGTGCGTCCGCTTGGTCGCACCGCCCGTGGTGTGCGTGCGATCAACACTCGCGAGGGCGACAAGATTGTCGGCTTCGACGTCATCGAGCCCAAGCCCGATACGAAGCTATTGCTCGTCACCAACGACGGCTTCGGCAAGCGTGTTCAACTCGATGAATTCCGTGTCCAGGGCCGTGCCGGTGTCGGCATAATCGGCATCAAGTTCAAGAATCCATACTCCAAGTTGTCGGCGGTGCGTGTGGTGCAACCGGGTGATCAGGTAATGATTGCCACGGCCAACGGCATCATCGTCAGACAGAGCACGGACGACATCAGCACTCAAGGTCGCATGGCCACGGGAGTTCGCTTGCAACAGTTGGAAGAAAACGACTTTGTAATGAACGTCACCCCGCTGGTGGAAGCGGAAGCCCCGCCGGACTTCAACGGCAGCAACGGGGAAGGCGGCGGCAGCGACGAAACGCCGTCAGAGTAAGCCGCAGTGGCGGGCAGCGATTGGCGCTGCCGGACCATCCACAAATTGCAGGGGCGGCGCATCGCGCCGCCCCTATTGTTGATTATCGGGCTAGAGCTACAGCCACTCGGTGTCGTGGGGGCTGAGTCCCATCTTGCGATATTTGCTCAAGCACCAGTTGATGGTCATCTGTTGGGCGAGCTGGAAATTCTCGTCGGAAAACTTGCCGTCGAAAACGCGTGTGAGCAGCGCCTCGATTTCGTGTTGATTTACGCGCAACTCCGGAGGCAGGTTGAGTATCCATGCACCGGCCCTGCCCTGTGCCAGAATCTCCGTATATTGCTGCGGCTCAGCCGCGCTGTTCGCCGCACGAGCGTCTATGACTACTTGCATGCAACCAATACCTCAACAACCGCCTAAACCGCCACTGGCATCTACTGCCAGCCTCTTATAATAACTTTACGAAGCGCGCAGAACAAGCTCTGAACGGCACTGGGGGCGCGACCCGGTTAAATTTTTTCTGATATAGGCTATCCTGCCCGCGGAAATGGGTATGTAGATTGTTGGCGACACGAGGGCTTCACATCTAGTCTTCGCGGGCGCCAGGTGCCTTTTCTCTCCCCGCCAATAGAGGCAGCAACATCGATGGCACATGCTAAAGATTCGAACATGCACGCAGACGTGCATGTCAGGCGCATTTCAGCCGGCAACCCGAACACGCCCGGACAGATTTTGTCACGACTCTCAGAGGACGACGTGCATCGGGTGCGGCATCGCGTCGCCGAAAATCCCAAGACGCCCCCCGACGTTCTATCCAAGTTAGCCGATGACGAGCACACCGACGTGCGTCTTGCAGTCGCGGAAAATTCCAGCACGCCGGCGCAGCTTCTTGCCCGTCTAGCCAAAGATGCCTGTGACGATGTGCGCTACGGCGTGGCGGAAAATCCACATATGCCGGAAGACATTCTGTTTCAGCTTACCGATGACGACAATCCATATGTTCGCTGTCGCGCGCTGAAGACATTGCAGATGCTCTCTCCCGAGGCGCAGGCAAGATTTCAATTGAAGGCAACTACCGGCAAGCGACACATCGTTGCCGGATAAACATAAGTTTGGGCGCGAGCGGGGAAAACGCGCAAAAGGGGGCGGGCGGCAGAATTGCCGCTCTCTTTCTTGGGTGAAATCAAAAGGGCGGCATCGCTGCCGCCCCTTTTAATTTTGGTCGATAACCGGGCGGCACGTTGCGCCGCTCCGACGATTATCTGGAAGGCTCTTCTTCGCGCAGGACATAACCCTCGCCGCGAACGGTCTGGATGAGGCGCTTGGAGTTGCCGTCTTCCAGCTTCGAGCGCAAGTACCGGATGTACACTTCGATGACGTTGGATTCGCCGATGAAGTCGTATCCCCAGACTTTGTCGAAGATGAATTCGCGAGACAGCACTTGCTCGGGGTATTGCATGAACAAGCGGAGCAGGTCGAATTCTTTCGCGCGCAAATCGAGTTGGCGCTCGCCGCGCTTAACGACGCGGTTCAATTGGTCCATCCACAGATCAGCGTAAGTAAGGATGCCTTCTTGCGGCTTGCGACGCATCACAGCACGGATGCGGGCCAGCAATTCTTCGGTAGCGAAAGGTTTGGTCAGATAGTCGTCCGCCCCGCTGTCCAAACCGTGGACGCGGTCTTGCAGACCATCTTTCGCGGTAAGCATAATCACCGGAACTTTCGAAATTCCGCGAAGACGCTTGCAAACTTCAATGCCGTCGAGACCCGGCAACATTACGTCCAAAAGAACGAGATCTGGCTGTTCTTTTTTGAAAACGTCTATGCCTTGATTACCTTCATGCGCAACACACACCTGATAGCCTTCGTAGCCGAGTTCTAATTCGATTAGACGAGCGATGTTTACGTCGTCTTCGATAATCAGGATTTTCAAAGCGTTCACCTCGTTCCAAATTCCAAGCTTTAATATTAATCCCTACTCAACAGTGATTTAACCTTCGCGTTTAATCATTGCTATTTTGTTACACGTCTCGTAGCCGAAATCGTGCGCTAGTAGAGCCTTTGAGCCGTTTAATGTTTGTCGAAACCGCTGGATTTGCGTGCCCGTGGTCGCGATTAACATTAAATGACTGTACCAGCCGTTTAATGTTCTGAAAAGGGGAGGCCCCCCCTTTGTCTTGAAATCATTGCAACTTCTTTGCATCCGGGCGGACGCAAACACATATAGAGGATTGCGCTTGGTCTAAACGAGGACTTCCACTGCCAGTCCGGTTTCAGCCTGCTGCCCGTCACCGCCGACACGGATCAGCGTTTCTGGCGTGATTCTTTCGGCTTCACCCGGTTGTAGCCTGCGGAATGCCAAATCGGTGGGCTGTTTCACCCAAATACCGTTGCGGGATGGGCGAAGCCCGGATTGCGGGTCGTCCGGTACTTCTCTTATGTACAGGCTGTACTCGTCGATGCCCACGAAGCCTGCCAACCGCGATATTGAGGTATGCGGCAACGGCTGGTAGTCGCGACCGAACGCCAGCTCATAGCCATACGCCGGGCGCAGTTCGTACGGGCCGAATTTCACGAATTGACCAGGCAGGTGTGGCAGTCGCGGTGCGGTTTGTTGCACCGGACGGTGAGATGTTTGCGCCGGCTGGCTGTTCTGCACAAGCGGTCGGTCGATTCTTGGGGTCGCCGCCGGCGCTGTGTAGCTACGTTTGAACGACCGTACTGAATCGGTGATCCAGGCCTCCACGGCTGCCGCTTCGGCCTCGATGGCTTTGCGTGCATCACCGGGCGCGGCGGCGTGCGTTTCGAGATGCGGCTCGGGCGGAATCGGGGCAAGAACGCATTCGGTCAGATTGGTCGGTTGCACATCAAAATAGTTATCGAGGAAGTACTGGGCTGTCAGTTGAACGGTGTCCTCTTGCTTGGCCGCCGTTTGGCGCAGATGATCCAGCAATTGCACTGCGGTCTCAGAGTCGGTGCTCGGCGCAGTTTCTTTGCCTTCCGGAGGAAGTCCCGGATTGGCGGATGCGATGATCATGTCCGCAAGAACGCGAAATTCACCGGTGCGGACTTGGTCTTCTATAGCGGTTGCTTGTGCCATACGTAGCTGCCTGCCATGCAAGGTGAGAGAAAGTAAGCCGCTTGCGCGACTCGACGTATGAAAATTGGCGATGAATGGTAAAAGACAGATTCTGAGTCTGACCTAATCTAACATAGTATTAGCGGGTTGTCATGCGGATTTAAGTCGGGCCGGAGCTGAATTAATCTGAGCCCAAACTAGGCTTATGCCCGCCGTTAAAGGCTTTCAGGGTGGAGGCATCTTTCAGCGGCGGCTGGCCATTTCCGTCGGTTTCCCCGACCGTTCCGTCGGGTTGGAGATGCCACCGGCAGTGATTGCCGCAGCTGTGCGGGCATTTTGTTTCGCCGGAATGACTGATACCACTTTGCGCGGACGCAGAGCAGAGTGCACCGTATACAGTACCATGAACAACAAGCAGCGCAGCCATATCGCCGCGTAAACGCAGGCGTTGAAAATGGCTGGATACTGCGGCGCCAAGTGCTTGCGATAGAAAATCGCCATGCCGGTATGCAGGTTGCGCGTCGCACCTATCGGGCGTAGTTTGGTCGATGCACCGTGGTAGTGGAAGACTACCGCCGTCGGCAAATAGATGACGCGCCAGCCCGCTTTCTTGATGCGCCAGCACCAATCGACGTCCTCGCCACACATGAATATGTCTTCGTCGAGTAGCCCGATTTGGTCGATAACGGTCTTTCGCACCATCATGCAGGCACCGGACAGAACATCTACATCGAGCTGAGCATCAGGATCGGCGTAGGTGAGATTGTATGTGGAGAAACGCGGATTGGTGGGAAACAATTTGCTCAAATAAGTCATGCGGTAAAACGCCGCAGCGGGCGAGGGAAACGATCGCCGGCAAGCAAGTTGCAGTGAGCCGTCCGGATTGTTTACTCGCGGGCCGACCGCACCGCACTGCGGGTTTTTATCGAGAAAGTCGACCATCTCGCTGAGCGCGTTTTCGACAACTACAGTGTCGGGATTGAGCAGCACTACGTAAGGCGCATGCGAGAGCGGGATGGCTTGATTGCAGGCGCGCGGAAAGCCTAAATTGCTGTTGTTGGCAATGACGAATACTGACGGAAATCGCGAGCGTAACATCTCGACTGAGCCGTCATTGGAGTCGTTGTCGACCACCCAGATTTCAAATTGCGAGGCATTCGTGTCAGCGTAAATTGACTCCAGGCACCCGGCGAGCAATTCGGGCGTTTTCCAATTTACGATGACGATGGACAGACGTGTAGCCATTGCTTGATTGAACCACATGACAGCGTCTGGGAATTTAGAGCGCGTTCATGAACAAAACGTAGCCTTATCGGGCCATACGCTTGGATCGAACGTCTTGCCGAGCGATTCGACGGCATCTTTGTGATGTTGGCAGGCCTTGTCTTTGAACGATTTGAGCATGCTGTAATATTCGCCTATGCCGCCACACTCTTCAGGCGGGCTGGCTCCGTCGCCGTCAAACTTCGGCTCGAAAGTGTCCGGCGATTCGATCGGAAAAACATTGTCGACTGCGATGTCGAACAGCCAGCTTCCCTCATCGAAAAAATACTCGTATGTAATGCGTGATCCTTTGCGCAGTGCCAGGACGGTGAGCATAACCTCGTCGTCGAAAGTCGCCGTGTCTGTCTCCGGGACGTGGTCGGGATTTCTGTACTTCTCTTTGCCCAGGCGAAACTCATGGGCGTACTGATCTTGCCAGCCCATCATGTCCTGAATCATCATGTGCAATTCACGCAGCTCGTAGTTGCCCGCGAGGTCCACGCTACGCCAGATTGGCGGGTCGGAATCGACCAATGAAATCTTGAGCCGGTAGCCGGTTCGTAATCCTTGATTCTCGATAGCGGCGGCTTTCAACAGTTTTTTCAGTCTGTTGCCCATGACTTGCTCCTCGCAATTCCTCTCGGCGCCTCTATGGTAGCCCACGCCGCAGCATTTCCTCAACGGAAAACAGTTAAGCAATTGGTGGTATATGCCGTGCGTATATAGCGCATTTATGAGCCGTCATAATCGTATTTCCACCATCGCGGGCAAACGCTCGTCGGATGCATGATTACGGTCTATCCCGTGGACCGAAACGATGCCCCAGCCTCTGGAATCGAACGACCATCATGCCGTGCCGAGCGGGCTTCCGCCCGCCGCTACAGCGGACCGCCGACTTGACCATGGTAGCGGCGGGCGAGAGCCAGCTGGTGGTGCTGATACGTGGGCCGATGCGGCGCGACGCGAGGTGCACCTACTGCGCGCCGGACTTTCCGGCTTTCGCGAAGCCGCTGTGGATGCGTTTAAATCGGAAAACCTGCCGATGACCGCCGGAAAGGTGGCTCTCTCGGTCGGGCTGGCATTTACTCTGGGCAGATTGCGGCCGATAAGTGCGGTCGCACAATCGCTTTTGCGCTCCGCGGGGATGGCTGCCGGACTGAGCTTCAGCATGGATGTGGCCGCCAACGGTTGGGAAGTCGGCAAGGCGATGGCTGATGCGGCAGGCACGAATCCCAACCTGCAGAAAGATAGCGACGTAATGAAGCGCAGCTTGGGTCAATTTGCTTTTGACACGGCATTGACGGCACCGTTTGCAATCGGCTCCGGCGTGCTGGGCAACAGGCTGGCAAAGGCGGCAACGGCTGCGGAAACTCTTGCCGCACGGGCGCTCAAGTCATCGTCCGAACGCATGGACGCCAAAGCACCGCGCAGTTTGATGTTCGCCAGGGACGAAGAAGCTGCGGAGTCGACTGAACATCAGGCAATCAGGACATTCGCCGATCTGCAGTTGCGCGGATTTACGCCACCACTGCTGATGGCACGTTCTCCTCTTTTTGCCGAGTCATTGAGTACGGCATTGAAATCCGCGCACGCGGACGGCGCGACGCC
>DATNQY010000116.1:0-19233 GCA_036703785.1 Candidatus Obscuribacterales bacterium | reverse complement strand
GTGTCCGTCCGGTCATACCCGTGGTGGGCATGACGATGCAAGTATGATTTTTTAGAGAGAGTCAGCTTACGAGACTTTCTTTTGCTTATGCATCCTCGCCCACGTCATTGGAACAAGCGTTGCCAGGTCAGTCGGCTTCATGCTGTTGATGCGACTGAAGACGTCAGTGAAGTACTCAACGGGATTGATGTCGAGCCTGTGGCAGGTGGCGATGAAGGACAGAAGAATCGCAGCCGCCTTGCCACCCTCGTTGGAGCCCGCAAAGAGAAAATTCTTGCGACAAAGAACAAAGTCCTTGATTGCGCGCTCGCAGGAGTTGTTGTCGATGTCGAGCGCGCCATTCTTCAAGAAGCGCGTCAAAGGAATCCAGTGCGTGAGTGTGTACGCTACGGCTTTCATGAGCTTGTTTGTCGGCGGGTACTTTCCTTGCAACCGCAAGAGAAGATGCCTGAGTTGTTTTACAAGTGGTTTCGATCGTTGTCGTCGAACAGCCAGTCTCTCTGCCGGCGCCTTTCCGTTGATAGCGGCCTCGATGATGTAGAGCTGGCGATAGATATCCAGGACGTCGTATGCGTCGGGATCGTTTGGGTTGTTGGCGAGATACTCGTAATAGCGCCGGCGAGAGTGGGCATGGCAGCCGGCGCATTTGCGCGAACCGTCTTTGAACAACGCCTGCCAGCCGCCGGCTGCGTCGGCTTGAATGATTCCTTCGTAGCCTTCGAAGAATGCGCGATTTTTGGCAAACGACAGGTCGGGCGAAAACTCGAATATGATCCCGGGATGATCTTCATCCCCGATGTACGGCGTCATCTTTCCTTTGCGCATGCTGCCCACGCGTTCGGGATCTTGAATTTTGATCTCAGTGTCGTCGGTCTTGATGATGGCGGATCTTTTGACCTCGACTTTGGTCAGTTCGTAGACCTGCTCGAGCAAGCGCGCGGAGGTCAGGACCCAGTCGCACTGCGTAGATCTGGGAATCGTGATCTTCTCGCGGCTGAGGATCTTCGCCTGACGATAGAGCGGAAGTCCGTAGGCGAGTTTGGAAACGATGATGTGAGCAAGCAGTCGCGGAGCCACGTAGCCACCGGGAATCGGCGCCGGTGGTTTTTCGGCCATGACCATGTACTGTTTGCATTTGGGACAGGACCGAACTTCCTGTCGATGCTCAAGCTTCTTGAGGGCTTGCGTGACACGTTCGAGCTGGTATGTGACTTGGTCCCGCACTTTCTTCGTCTCGATGAGGCATGTCGGGCAAATCTTCTTTGCTTCGTCGACGTAATGGTGGACGTGCTGAATCGGCAGGTCCTGGTCGAGGATGTGCTTCTTGTGCATGCGCGGAGCGGAATCTTTGGGCTTAGGCGGCTTCCGACGTGGTGGCGAGTCAGAGTCGCCGCGTGGCTTATGCTTCTCAGTGGTTGTTCCGAATTTGGTTCGTGTTTGAGTCTTGTACTGCTGCAGCAGGATATCCAGCTTGTTGCGCAAATCCTTGAGTTGCTCCTGCAGATCCGCGTTGCCCTTCAGGGCCAGCGTCAGTTGCTCCGTCAGGGTGGCGATACTAGCGCGCAGTTCGGCATTTTCTTTTCGAAGGAGGGCGAGTTGCTGGTCGCTTGATTCGGGCACGGCAAATACCTTTAGTGACACCGTATATGGTACCACTAACGAGTCCGACCGGAGCAAACCGGCGGCATGATTAATCTGCCACCGTATGTAGTGGCGTCTTTATCTTCAGCTGTCAACCCGGCGGCGATAAAGAACTATTATGTTTCATCCTTCTTTTTGCGAGATTGCCCAGGCGCGGGGCTTTTAGCCGATCTCATTGGTCCGCCGGCAATTTTGGGGGAGATATGACATCCCGATTTCGGCTCTTCACGTCGGTAGCGCTTCATCCGTTTTACGGAACCGGTGTCGATGCCTTCGAGCAGCATGAGCAGATCGCTGCGTTCGATCTCGACTGGCTCGTATTCGCCGTCGACGAATCGCACGTCGGGAAACCGAAATACTCCGACTTCGAGCCGCTTCGCGAAGATGGCGAAGCCGTCGAGGTCCCACCAGAGTATTTTGATGAAGTCGCCGCGACGGCCGCGGAACAAAAACAGCGATCCAGAGAACGGGTCCTCATGAATCATTGACTGAACCAGACCGAATAGTCCGTCAAAAGAACGTCGCATGTCGACCGGCTTCGTGCAAACGAAGATGCGCACTGACGGTGAGAGATTGAACATTACCGATTCTCCAGGAGGTTAATTACAGAAGCGAATAGTTCCAGCGAGCAGCCAGCAGTAAGCCGCACTTTAGTGCCCGTCGGAAAGACGACCTCAAGCGTGCCGGTGGCAGCGGCCGAATGTGCCGCCTGCTTCCGCTGGCTGTCCACAATCTGCACTTCAGCAAATTCGACGGCACGGGCTCTCTCGAGTTTCACCGCTTGCGTGATACGCTTCGCTCTTGCGGCCATGCGTTGCCTACTGGTCGTCGGCGCTTCCGCGTCACGTTTGCTGATCGTTTTCTGCCAGTCGAAAAATTGACTGTCCCGGATCTCTTTTAGACGGCAGTACGCAGCGACGGACAATCCGCTTGCCCGTTGGTCCGCGATGACCTGCCGCCAGTGCTGTTCCTTCGCGAGGTCGCGCGCGCCGGCACGTGGCATGCTTCTTCTCCTATTCAGTTTTCCGAATTGCCGGCACTTTTGTGTGGCTACGAACCATCTGCGCCGTGTTCGCTAATTAGCAAACCACGCTGCGAAAATTTTTGGCACCACGGTAACTACCGGACGGACACCCATATACCGCAGAAAAAGAGCAAAGGCAGTGACAGCACCAACGGACGCGCTCATGAAAAAAGTTGCACTAAATCTGGTAATGGATCCCTGCCGCACAAGCGTGGTCCATAGTGCCATCAATATGATGGTCCACATGATCCAGGAGACGGTTCCTAACTCGAACATGCAATCCAATTTCACAAGATAGCTTCTCAATTCCATTGTAGCCGACCAAGCGAAAAGAGCGGCGCTTCGAGTCGCCGCTCTTTCCTCACCCTTCTCGAAATGACCCACCTGTGCGAGAGGTGCGTCCCTGGAACAATTGTTGAACCAGATATCCGAAATCTTTGTCTAATCTGAAAACGGATATTTATCTATCTATTTTTTGTTTTTGTGTTGTTGATTGATCTATACAGCGTTTCCCTTCTAGAACGACTGTGGTGCGGACTACGTGTGATGCGAACTTACTTGAGGTAACCTACCTACGCTTTCTAGATGTTGTATCGCCGCGCGACCCGCGGTTGCTAGTCGCACTCCCTTCACAAAGACTTGCCTCCAAAAACCGCTTCGGCTTCGTTCCATTCCTCGTCGGGATCGGCAGGCGAAGTTGTATCCTCGCCATCGCCGTCCGGGCCGGTGTCTGGAATTGGAGGGTCAGAGTCTTTGATACCGCCGGTGGGGTCTGGTTGCATGCTCATTGACTGAGTTGCAGGTGCAGCGGAAACTGCTGCCGCTGGCTCTTCGGATGGTGCTACCGTCGCGCCGTCGTCGGGCGAGTCAAAATGCATTACGCCGTCCACGGGGTTCGTGCGGCCAACGCCGCTGGTGCTGAAGCCAGCTTGCGGCTTGGGCGGCAATGCAATTTGATCCGCTTCGACTGTCGGCGTCACGCGGTCGCGTCCATCGCGATCTTGCCAGTGACTCAACACCAGCCTACCGGTGGCGCCCACAAGGCTGCCTTTTGCAAGGTACTTGTGTGCTATTTCTCCAAGTTTGCCCCAAGCTTCGACGCGGTAGAAATCCGATGCGTAGCGGCCGTCATCCTTTTTGGTAGGTGTGTCGACTGCGACTACCAGAGTCGTTTTTGTTTTTCCGCTTGCGAAGTTGTGTGTTTGAGGCTGCTTGACCACGTTCCCTACTATCGAGATATTCACCAGACTCATTGGAATCCCTCCCAGGAGAAGGCTGGCCCGCGACCGAGTCATCGATCGCTTGCTGCTTTGTGAGTAATCTTGAATTGGGGAGACGTTGAATAAGTTACCACCCATACGAATGTATGTCAACGCCTTTTTTTGAGCGTCCAAAAAAACGGTGAAAGCAGGCAGGAGTGAGGGTATGAAGTAAGAGCTGGGGGTAAGGCGTAAATCGTAAATCGTAGTCGCCGTTACTGAGGCTCGTGTGACCAACAACGAATGGATATCTCGGTATAAGTTCATCCAACCTATCGGACAAGGCGGCATGGGTACCGTCTTCCTGGCCGAGGACAGGTTAAACAACAACACAACCCGAGTTGTCAAGCAGTTAATCCATAAGAATACAGGCGAAGACGCGGAGCGAAAAGAATCGGTTCGCCTGTTTTTGCGTGAGGCTGAAATTCTTCGTAAGCTCGATCACGACGGCATCGTCAAAGTTCACGACCACTACGCGTCCGGCGACGGCAAGTATTTTCTCGTTATGGACTACGTGCCTGGGCGCAACCTCGAGCTGATTATCAACACCAACGGGCCGCTGAATAACGACCTCGTGGTGCGCATCGGAATTCAGTGTGCCGAAGTGCTGGAATACTTGCACGCGCAGGAAGATCCGATTATTTATCGCGATTTGAAACCGAGCAATTTGATGCTGACCCCCGATGGTCGGGTGGTGTTTATCGATTTCGGCATCGCCCGACAATTTATGCCGAAGGAAGTGGCGACCCGTGTTGTCACCGCCGGCTACTCGCCACCCGAGCAGTATTTTGGTCGGCAGGATACTCGCAGCGACATCTACTCGCTCGGCGCTACTCTCAGCCACCTGCTCACAGGCGTACGTCCCAAGCCGCTCACGCAAAGCAATCCGCTTGGACAAAATCCAAACGTGCTGCCCAGTTTGAATATGCTGATCATGAGCATGACCGCTCACGAACTCGACGATCGCCCGCCCAACGCACGTGCCGTCCGCTTTTCTCTTTACCATATATATAAGGAAATCCATCCGGACTGGGAACTTCCCGAAGAAGTTCTTGCCGATCCAGCATGGCACGGGCATGCAGAATACGAAGAAGCGATGCGGCAGGCTTATGGACAGGGGAGACTTCAGGCGACCACAGGCGATCTGCCGGTTTTCACTCCGGTTGCGGTGCCTGCGTTCCACCAGCAACAGCAGCCGCACTCTCAGAGTAATATTACTCCGTCTTTCCCGCAACCGAGAGTGTCGGACTTGAGAGCACGCGCGTCTGCAGCAGACAATGACGGCGACTCCACGACCAACTTTGCGCAATTCGTCAGACGCGTCAAAGAATGGTTTGATTCAACACTTCGAAAGTGATTGCGATCTCGGTGTTACTTATCGACGCCGGAGCTGAAAAGTATGCGCTCTACAAGTTGGTCGTAGCTGATTCCGGCAACTTCGGCCATCGCCGGCAAATCGGATGTGTCCGTCATTCCCGGTAGCGTGTTTACTTCAAGAACGTGTGGCTGCTCGCTGGCGTCCACGATCATATCCACGCGTGCGTAACCGCTGCATTGCATGGCCTTGAACGTTCTGATTGCCACGGCATGAGCGGCCTCTGTCGCCGACGCGCTTATTTCGGCAGGCAGAATGAAGTCTGTCATGCCCTTGGTATATTTTGCTTCGAAGTCGTAAAAGCCCGCCTTGGACTTGGGGCGCAACTCGAGAATCGGCAGCGCCCAGATTCCTTTGCCGTTCTTGTTGGGGCCGCTCTCTTCGAGGACGCCGACGGTGATTTCTTGGCCCTTGATGTATTTCTCGACGATCGCGCCACCGAATTTGGTGATCGTCTCCTCTACTGTCGCAACCAGCGCAGACAGATCGTCGACTTTGGAAACGCCGACTGAAGATCCTTCTGCCAGCGGCTTCACCATCACCGGCATCCAGTTGATCGAGCCTGCGATCTCTTTGAAGTTTTTCGCCTCGTGCTGATCGATGATCACTGTTTCTGCAGAGGGAATTTTGTGCGCTTGCAATACTTGCTTGGTCAGCGGTTTACTCATAGCAAGAGCGCTCGCCAATACGCCCGAGCCGGTGTAAGGAATCTGCATCAGCTCGAGCAGTCCCTGGATGGTGCCGTCTTCACCGGGCTTGCCGTGCAAAGCCAGGAAGGCAACTTCAATATTCTTCTGCGTCAAAACAGCGCCGATGTTTTTATCGACGTCAATTTCTTGTGCATTCTCGTAGCCCAGCCGTTTTAACGCCGCCAGGCAGTTGCGTCCCGAGCGCAATGAAATCTCGCGCTCGTTCGACCAGCCTCCGTCGAGGACGGCAATCCTCGTCTTCTTGCTTATGCTTACCGGCTGTTTCATTTTACTCGCTCCAGATCTGCTGCTCTGTCTGACTAAATTTTCCCAGAGTCTTCCATTCCGGGTGTAAACGGATGGCAAATTGTTCGTAAACTGACTCTTGCATCCTGCGCAGGAGCCCGGTTATCTCTTGCGAAGTGGCGCCGCCGAGATTGATCACAAAGTTAGCATGTACGGCTGAAACTGCGGCATTACCCTCACGCAGCTGCTTAGCGCCTGCCTGATCCAGCAGAAATCCAGCGCCGCGTTTGGGCTCTGGGTTCTTGAAAGTGCTGCCGGCATTAGGCCAGCCCAGCGGCTGGGTTTTCCAACGATAATCTTCGTTGTGCTTTGTCTGTTCCTGAATATTTTCTGCCACATCCGGCTTCAGCCGGTATCGCGAAGAAACAACGATCTGGGTGTTGGGGTCAAGCTTCGATCTTCGATACTCAAAGCCTAGTTCTTCCTGGGTCAGCGTTTGCAATTTGCCCGAAGCCGCATCATATATGGTGACACTCTCGGTAATCTCCGACATGCAACTGCCGTGCGCTCCGGCGTTCATCACGGCCGCACCGCCAACGGTGCCGGGAATCCCGACGGCAAACTCCAGCCCGCTCAATCCGATTTGAGCCGCGTATTTCGCCAGGTGCGGCAGGCGCACGCCCGCTTCGGCCTCAATCACGTCGTTGTCCAGCCGCTCGATGCGCTGCATTTGGGTCATGCGGATGACCGTACCGTCGTAACCTTCGGAGGATACCAGCAAGTTAGAGCCACCGCCCAGAGCAAACCAGGGCTCGCCGCTTTTTTTCAAGCGCTCGATCAGCGCAATCAGTTCTTCAGAGGATGACGGCTGACACAGGCGGTTGGCTTCTCCGCCGACTTTCAGCGTCGTAAACCGTGCCAGAGCAATATTCGATAGCTCTTCCATTACAGCTGCTTGAGCAATTCAGGACCGACTTTGGTGACGTCGCCAGCTCCAATTGTAAGCAGCAGATCGCCTGGCTGGAGCAAAGGCTTCACTTGTGCCGGAAGTTCAGCCACATGGCCGGGCAGGTGTTTTGCATTCTTATGCTCAATCTCTGCGACGAATCGTTCAGAGGTGATGCCCTCGATTTGTCCACCGCGTGCAACATAAATATCCGCTATCAATACGACATCTGCTTGCGTGAATGCTGCGCAAAACTCCTTCCAGAGATCGCGCAATCTTCCCGGCTGGTGGGGTTGAAATAATGCCACTACGCGCTTTATCTCTTTATGTTTGCGCTGGTATTCGCGAGCGGCTCCGAGAGTGGCGCGCACTTCCGTCGGGTGGTGTCCGTAATCATCGACTACCGTGATCTCGTTTTTCTCTCCCAGCAATTGAAATCTGCGGGCGACACCGGTGAATTTTTGCAAAGCGGCGGCAATCTTGTCGAACGGAACTCCACACTCCAAAGCTACTGCAACGGTGGCCAGCGCATTGCTCTTGTTGTGCTCGCCCGGGACGCTGAGCCGTATCTCACCTAGAACGTCATTCTGTTTGAAGACTCGGAAGCCTTCTTCGGTATTTTCGTATGTGTAATCCGCTTGCGGAGCAACGGCCCGCGCGCCGTACCAGATCGCTTTCGGTTTCAGGCCGTTTTTCAGCGAGCGACATCCCTCATCATCGGCACACAGCACAGCTGCGCGCTTGCTGTGATTGACGAAGCTCAACATGTTCGAGCAAATTTCGGACATGCCGCCCGGGTAGTTCTCCAGGTGATCAGGCTCAATGTTGGTACACAGCGAAATATATGATTCCATCGAGGCGTGCGTGCGATCGCTTTCGTCCGCTTCAGCGATGAAGTACTCGCCTTTGCCGGCGCAGGAATTAGCGCCTATACGCTCGAATATGCCGCCTACCACCACATCAGGTTCCAGCTCGGCATCGAGAAATACTTGTGCCAGCATGCCGGTTGTGGTCGTTTTCCCGTGCGTGCCGGAAACAGCAATTACCTTTTTGCCTGCGGTCAAAAGACGCAGCACGTCAGAGCGATGCAATACCGGTAATTTCTTGGCGCGCGCCGCCGCCAGCTCGGGATTGGAGTCTGTGATCGCCGTTGAAACTGCAACTAGCCCAGCGCCCTCGACGTTTTTTGCGTCGTGTCCTACATAGATTGTGGCGCCCATTCTTTTGAGCTCGTCTGTGATCGGGCTGGCTTCTTTGTCGCTGCCTGATACGGCCACGCCACGAGCAACGAGCAAGCGTGCCAGCGCAGACATGCCAATGCCACCGATGCCGATGAAGTGAATGGTGCCCTTTACGGCGTCCAACTGGATGGATGCCTGATGTCCTGCGGCTTGCTCTCCAGCTTCCAAGCGGCTCGTCCTAAGCTCCAATTTATTCCCTCTGACCAGACGGGGCGACGCTTTGCCCCGCCCCTGAATCCTTATGCGTTTGTCCGGAAACGCGGGCTCGTGGCCCGCCGGTACAAATAGAAGCGTTACTGCCCGGCGGCTTTCTTGGCTTTGGTGGCTTTCGGCGCGGTCTGCGCGTATTTGGCCATCAAGGCGACCAGTCTCGACTTTCGGCGAGCAGCGGTATTCTTGTGCAGAATGCCTTTGCTGACGGCGCGGTCGATTTTGGAATAAGCTTCGTTGAGAGCTGCAGCGGCTTCTTTAGGCTGACCGGATTTGGCCGCATCTTCCACTTTGTTGCGAGCGGTGCGGATGGAGCCTTTCCAGAAACGGTTGCGAACGCGGTTGCGCTCGGTGATTTCAACGCGTTTAATAGCGGACTTGATTCTTGGCACGGTTACTGATCCGAGAAATGTGTATATGTGTCAAACGGCAAGGTATTGTAGCACAAGCAACAATCAGCCCCGGCGCTGGGAAGCCGCCTGTTAAGCCCTTATAAATGCAACGAACCTTAGCTGTTGCTCAGGTTCGGTGCACCGCCAAATAAAGCTGTTGAGTTGCGCCCTAGACGCTCTGAATCTTTCTAAGAGCGCTTTCCGGATCCATTTTTTTGGCATCCATCACGTAGTTGAGGATCGTTGTGTTGCCGGCATCGTTAAGCACGTCATGACCGGCATCACCCAGCTGTGACAGCTTCGCATGAATGGAATTGACCATCACACCGAGAGCCGCCTTATTTTGCTCAGGTGACATAGCTGCTCTTTGGGCGTCGTTAAAGGCGCCAATTTGCTGAGGTGACATTTCCTTGATCTGATTTGGCTCAAGCGCCGCAACCATCTTTGGAGTGAATTTAGCGATTTCGTCACCAGGTAAGGCATGAATGTCTGCAGTTGACATTTGCTTGATACTGTTGATGGCCGAATTTTCGGCTCCAGCGCCGCCTTTGCCGACGGTTGCTTCGCGCACGCTATTTAGCAGCGCATCATGCACCTGGTTCTCATTTTGCTTGTCAGGTGCTTTCTCGAATCTTGATTCAGGTCCGCCTGCCATAAGTCCTTCTTATCCCCCTGGTCACCCAGATTTCCTGCTGGATTAATAGAGTAGTAACGCGATTTGCAATCTGGCACTTGCCAGCTCAATACCAGGTTACGGGCCGCCCAGGAGACCGTCAATGTGGTTTCTACGAAGCCGATCTTAAATCCGCGTAGTCAAGAACCCGCGCCCCGTGGGGTTAGTCGCGTTTCACTTGCCAGTCGAACTTATACTTTATGTCCACGGACGCTGGCGAGCCGGGAGGCAGGGGATCCAACGGAGACGCGGCTTTCAGGGCATCAAGGGCGGATTGGTCGATCTCAGCCGCACCGGAGCCTTCCACTATATGAGCATCGACAATCCGACCGTCCCGCTGAATGCTGAAAACAGCGACTATACGGCGGCTTTCCAGATTATGGGGCGGGCTCCAATGCTTCTGGATGTCCTGCTTCATTTTCGTCATGTAAGCGCTGAAATCGACGTCCTTAGCCGGTGCCTCGTCGTCATCAGCAGAATTTTTGGGCGCCGGCTTGGGTTTGGCTGCCGGGGCGGTTGCCTTAGGACGGGGAGCGGGCTGGTGCGAAACAGGACCGCCCGGCGGCGGGGGAATGAGGTTAGGGTGGTCGATCGCCAAACGGTCCACCGGGTGACCGATGGCAAAGCCGGGATGTCCGGCGCCGCCGCGAGGCAGGGCACCGATTGTTATTTGGGACGCCGGCCCGTCATCCGCCAGTGCCAATATCGGCGATTGATGAGTGTGGAACGCCTTCTCCGCATCGCTGGTTACCTGATCTAATACATGGTCGTACACCTGCTGCAGAGTGTACTGCCCGGCTTGGTGCGACAACGCCTCGATCAAATGATGCACGAAAACTGAGCTGCCCGTGACGCCATTGTTCAGCGAATGCTGATGACCATTCGTCGCGCTCAATATGGAGACGCCGCTTTTCGCCACCGGCTCAACGTCGAATCCTTTGGCGCCGGGGGCATCGCTGGTATCGAGAGCGCAGACCACGTAATGCGAGCCGGTGCGCTGTCTTATTGCATGCAGCGTCTCCACCAAATCAAGGCCGGAGAGCGCCGATTCAGAGCCCAAAGTATCGTATGCGAACAGCTTGGGGTTGCCCTTTTCGTCGGTATTTGTGACCGAGCAAACATAGACAAAAATCAAATCGTCAGGCAATGCTCTTGTGGCCAGCCAACCTTCGATTGCGTCCGTGATACCAGATGCAGTGGCTTGCTGTCCGGTCAAAACTGTCACGTGACTGTGCGCGAATTTCCCGGCGGCAGGATTTTCCAGCGCGGCGGACAGCATCTCGACATTCTTCAATGCCGGTTTATTAGCTGCAATGGCCGGGTCTTGAAATTTGTCGACGCCGATGAGCAGAGCCCACTTCTCGCGGATACGAGGGGCAGTGTCTGCGCGGTCGCCGATGGCAAGTCTGCGTTGCAGAAAGTTGTGTGCCACAGCTGTGGGCGGCGCGAAACTGCATAGACCAATCGTCACTGTCGCCGCTGTTAAGCAGCTCATGATGCGCAGCGACGATCTGTCAGACTTTAGCATTGCATATTGACTCTAGCAGGTTGAGTGCCTGCTTACCAGACGTAAAACCTTTCCGGCTTGCATCGCGAGCCACTTGTCGATGAACGTGCTCGATCAATTGTTCTTCCAGTTGATACATCCCGTATATCACGCAATCGATTGCAGTCATCACCCTGTCGCGATTATCGTCACACCGCAAGTAGGACAAAACTGACTCACCAACAATTCGCTGCAGGCGCTGGTTCGGCTTGGGCAAGGGCATCGCTTCCACCATTTCGATATCGATCTGGGCAAGCGCGCGTTTTTCCTCGCGACTTTTCAACCGATACAGATAGAGCCAGAAACGGCTGTTGATAAGCGCCGCAAAGAAAGCCGCGTCGAGAATTGATTTCGAATGCGGGGCAAACGAATGCACATTGTTCAAATGATAAAAGCCGTCGGCGTCGACTGCGCCTATGAGTTGATCGGCAGTCTGTCTGACGAGCACCTTCGGATTGCTGATTACTTCCTGGTTGAAACCGCCGGCAAACAAAAGTTGCGGCTCGATGTTCAGCCAATGTCCTCGCCATTGAATGCTGTGCGCCGTTACTTGGCCGCCGCTGACGAGCCCACGCTTCCATTTGTCTCCCACGCAGTTGTCCGCGACGATGGTCGATTGCCCATTTCTCGCGCGAATGCCTGTGTGTCCGCGCACCAGCGTGTTGGCTGTCGGCAGCTTGTCGAGCAATTCGATCAGCTTCAGGTCGAGGTCGTTAAACAGTAATCGAAAACGATGTTTGTCGGCGGAAATTAGCCTGATTGCAGGCATGGCGAAGTCGGTGGACCGTCCTTCCTCGTCGACTTTGCGCACAAGCACTTCGTTGGCTGGTAGCGGCCGGCGAGAGCCCGCTTCCTTCTTCCTATAATGCGCCACGCACCATCGTCCTGCCGTCGCGTCGGGAAATGTTGATTCCGGTAGTTCGGTCAAGCTGATGATGTCAGCCTGCTCGGCAATCAACTTACGCAACCTCTCATAGTAGGCGCCTGTCAAAAACGCATCGGGGACAAGCAGTACCGCATCTGCGCCGGGCGCAGCAAGCCGGAGCGCGATTTCCTGAAATACAGAATGCATGCGGATTTTATATTGAGACGATGATGGAAACGCGGCGCGCAAATAACGGTCGTGGCTGGGCGCCATCGGGGACTGATTGCGAGAACCAAAACTGACATAAGGCGGATTGCTGACGACGAGATCGAAGCTTGACGGGATCTGTGTTGGCACCGGCGGGCGGAAGCCCGCTTGTGCGCAAATCGTCGCATCCGCGACACATACGTTCGCCTCGAGAATGTTGGACAGTCGTGCTAGCTCTCGCGCGAACTCCTGCTCGCCTAATTCCTCCGCTTTGATGCGCAACTCGCTCGAGCACGCGATGAGGAGTAGAACGCGCGCAATGGAGATCGCTGTTTGATCGATGTCCCATCCGTATAAGTGTTCGAATTGCGCGAGGCGATCGCTACTCATCGACAAAGCGCCGACGAGGAAATTTCCGGTTCCGCATGCGGGATCGAGAATAGCGGGCTTGCGCCCGCCGGTACAGGTAAGAGAGAGGCAATAATCGACGACGCCATCCGGCGTGTAGAACTGGCCGGCCCGGCGCAAGCGCCCGGTTGCTCTTCGGGTCACAACCGGTTCGCCGTCAGCGTCGAATGTAAGCGGAACAGCTAGCGTTTGCATATACAGATCGCCTGCTGTTTGCAAACGCGGCTGGAAGTCCGCATCGAGCTGCTCGAAAACCATCTTGCTCAGCCGTTCTTCGAAAGCGGGATCGAAATAGGCATAAAAGGGATATCGATCAGCCAAGCACGACCAACCACCCGGCGTCGTAAGGATCGCTTGGTTTGTCGCTTGTATAGCCGTTCGGCATAAAGGAAAACCATATTTGGTGGCGAGCCAATTCAGAAATAGTTTGAGGCTATATTGCTCGCATAGCTCAGTGCTAGCCATTTCCGTACATATATGAGCAATGCGTCTGTTTGTATTTAAGTGGTTACGAATTATTTCTCGAGCGACAAGCAACCGCAATGCATCCAGCTTCGTCAGCAATGCGCGTCTTGTTCTCTTGTGCTCAATCATTGGCTCGGAAAACGAATCGAAAAAAATGCAACCCTTCAAGCATAAGGCACCCGATTAAATAATCTACACCTGTAGAAAACTTGTCGAAAAGAATCAGTTGGCAAGCAATAAGCGGACTTTGGTCCAATACTGATAATCTAGAGCAGGCCATGGATTCGCGTCTGTCATGGGGTGGTTCGGTTGTCAGGCACACTGTTCATAGTTTCTACACCCATCGGTAATCTCGGCGATATAAGTCCGAGGGTAAAAGATGCACTTTTTGAATCTGCGATCGTGTTAGCGGAGGACACTAGGGTCACACAAAAACTCTTGTTCCACCTGGGCATTAAGACGCCATTGGTCAGCTGTCACGAGCACAACGAGCGTGGGCGATTCAATGTGATCGAACAAGCGGCGGCCAGCGATACCGCAGTGGCTCTTGTGTCCGATGCGGGCACGCCCCTGGTTTCCGACCCCGGCTATCAAATAGTTCGCAAAGCAATCGAGCTTGGATTGAAAGTTGTGCCAATACCCGGTGCTTCGGCTGCGCTGGCAGCACTCGTCGGCAGCGGCTTGCCCAGCGATCGCTTTACCTTTGAAGGCTTTCTGCCTGATAAGACAGGCGACCGCATGAAACGTCTTGAAAAGTGTCGCGACGGCGACCGCACTCTTATCTTCTTTATAGCGCCGAGCAATCTTGCCACCGTCCTCGGCGAAATGTGCGAACTGTTCGGCGACCGCCCGGCTTGTCTGGGCAGAGAGCTCACTAAGCTGCATGAGGAATTCATTCGTGGCAGTCTCAGCCGCCTCAAACAGCATATAGAAGAGAATGGCACCCGTGGCGAGTATGTCCTGGTGGTAGGCGGCGCCGACGGTGCAAAAAAAGCCACACAAGAGGCTGTGCAAGCGCGTCTGGAAGAGCTATTGTCCGGCGGCGCCAAGCTGAAGGAGGCGTCGTCAATCTTGTCCCGAGAGACTGGCTGGCCGTCCTCGCAGATATACAAACTGGGACTTGCGTTTAAACAGGGCTCAGAACCTGAGGCGTGAGATAATTTCTTCAGGTTGAGGAGTTCGGATGTTTCGTCGCGGCAAAGTTCTAAAGGTAAAAGTCGAACTCTCCGCCGACGTCGTCGGATTCGGTCGCGCTACCGTAGTGGAATCGGAAGGCAGCCGACTCTTTCTCAATTTGCGCACCAGCAAGGGCGAAAAACGCAACCTGCCCAAAGGCACGCGCATTTGGTTTGTCAGTGATTCGCCGGACAATCCGTTCAACGGGTTATGGTCGACCACCATCCTCAGCTCGCGAGTAATCGAAGGCAAAACCGCGTTGGAGTGCACTCGCCCCAAATTTGAAGCGCAATTGCAGCGTCGCAAGTTCAAACGCGTCTCGATATCTTATCCCGTGCACGTCCACGGCGAACGCTACGACAACTTGCAGATTTCGACGCGCAACGTGTCGAAAACCGGTGTCGGACTCGAGATGTTCGATGACCATATCGACTTGTTCAAACTCGGCCACAATATCGACTTGACGCTGGATTCAGCGGCTGGTCCCATTCACGCGAAGGGCCGCATTGTGCAAAGCCGTTTCAACTGGCTGGCAAACAAGAGCGACATCGGAGTGGAATTTATCGGACTCGACGAGCAGACTGGTTCGCTGCTGGACAAGCTTTTGCAATCAGTCGCCGGTGAAAGTCTCGGGGCGCCGGCCGGCAAAGAAGGCGGCGGTCACAACGGTCAATTGTCCACATGGCTGAAGAGCACCAGAGACAACGTCAATTTTGTGAAGATCGCGGCCGACAAAGGAATTTCGGCCGAAGATATCGAAGAGCTCGAGTCGGATGATGGGGATGATATCGACGACGACCATGTCAGTGACTGAAGCCGCCGTGCTCGGCGTCGTGCAGGGACTCAGCGAATTCTTGCCGATTAGCAGTACTGCGCACCTGCGTGTGGCGCCTGCCGTAATCGGCGCCATGTTGAACCAGTCATGGCCGGATCCCGGCGCCGCCTTCTCGGCCGTGATTCAGCTTGGATCTGTGATCGCGGTGCTCGCCTATTTTGCCCGCGACATCATGGAAATTACCAAAGGCTTCTTTGCCTCGATAGCAAAGAAAGATTATGCCAGCCGGGATGTCAGACTTGTGGCCGGAATCATTCTCGGCACGATTCCAATTTGCGTGGTCGGATTATTGATGAAGCACGTTCTCGAAGCGTCAAACGGGCCGCTGCGAGACCTGCGTGTAATCGGCATTGCCTCAATCGTTATGGGTCTTGTGCTTTTGTTTGCAGAACGCGTCGGCAAACGTCAAAAAACAATGGAGGATGTCGGTGCGCAGGACGGCGTGCTGGTCGGCATCGGTCAGGCGTTTGCCATCATACCGGGCTGCTCGCGCAGTGGCTCTAGTTTGACTGCCGCTCTGCTCCTCGGTATGACCCGGGAAGACGGCGCGCGTTTCAGTTTTTTGCTCGGCATTCCGGCAATTCTTATCAGCGGATTGGTGGAAATCAAAAATGCCATCGGCGATCGCGTGGAAAACACGACACCGCTTGTGGTGGCACTGATCCTTTCGACGGTGGTCAGTTATGCCGCCATCTGGTGGATGCTGCGCTTCCTGAAGTCGCATTCCACCATGGTTTTCGTAATTTACCGACTGATTTTCGGAATTGGTGTCATTGCTCTTGCTGCCGCTGGTATCATTCACTAAAAATCTATGCTGAATTTTTTTTCCTCTGGCCGACTGGCCCGAAACGTGAAAGAGAAAAATGCCAATCTGGTGCGTGTGAAGTGTGGTTAGCGAAACCCCGCATGAATCCTGTGGGAATCCTCGTTCATATTTACTTTGATTTTTCGCCGTGATTATAGACAATCTATCTTGCTCCTGCCCCCCAGGTAGCCTAGTAATTCATATGGGCAGAAATGAAGGAGAGCACTCATGTCTGGTGAAATTCCTCACATCCTTGATTCACAGACGGTGGCAGCATTCATTGGAATCGGTAATCAAACGGACAAAGACGGTGACTTCAGCCGCGCCGAAATGTACTATCTAAAGGCGGTTGAAACATCAGAGCGTGTCAGCGGCAAGTTGCATGGCGAAACTGGTTTGGTTTTGATCAATCTCGCCAAGTTCTACCGTAAATACGGACACTATGAACAGGCGATGGCCGTTGAGCACCGCATCGACACAATCACGTCACTATATCTCGAGGATCAGTGCACGTAATTGCGTGACAGTCCTTCCGGATCAGTAAGATCCTTTTCGTCTGTTATTTCGATTGCCAGTCTTGTCCGATTAGCCCCGGCCGCAATCTGTGGCTGTTGCCTGGCCGCTGCCGCGGCGCCATTTAAAGGGTTCTCGACGTAATCAGCACTACTAGACACCGACTTCGTTGCATCGCCGTTTCGGGTTGTATCGGCTTGCAGCAATGGCTCGACCAGAAAAATGATCACGGCCAGGCTCAATATCACCACGCCTGTAACAATCTCTCCGATGTAACTGCGAGGCGAGGTGGGCGCCTCAACATAATCAGTGTGAATGAGCGCTTCCATTAGTTCTTCCACACTCTGAAAGCGCTCGTTGAAGTTTTGGGCTGTAGCACGCTGAACCAGAGCGTCAACTTTTTCCGAAACTTCCGGATTGATCGATCGTGGCGAGCAGACGTGCAGCGCTTCCGGCTCTTTGCCCGTCAAAAGAAAATGCATGGTGGCGCCCAAAGAGTAGATGTCCGACCGGGGATCCAATCCGCCCCAATATTGTTCAGGCGGCGAATACCCGCCTGAAATCACCTGGGTGTGATCGCCTTTGTCGTCATACTCTCTAGCGATCCCGAAATCGATCAACTTCAATGTATTGTTCAAGTCGATCATGATATTGCTCGGCTTGAGATCGCGATAAATTACCGGCGGATGCTGCGTATGAAGATAGTGCAGCACCTCGCAAACTTGCTGCACCCAATCGATCACCGTGCGTTCGGGCAGCGGCTGTCCCTGCCGCTCCTGCACAACCATGGCATACAAATTGCTGCCTTGAACGTATTCCATGACCAGGTAATACTCGCCCTGTTCAACGAAGAAATCGATGATTTGAACGATATTTGGATGACGCAATTCGCTGAGGACGTTCATCTCGCGCTGGAAGAACGCCTGCGCCTTGCGCCTGTCTTCCTCGCGATAAAAGTCATCGCGCAGCTGTTTGACCACGCAGGATCGGCCATTGAGCCGCTTGTCCTGAGCCATGTAGACGGTGCCCATGCCGCCTTGTCCAAGCACGCTCAGGACTTCATATCGTCCTTGCAGAATCTGCCCCAGATGTGGCTCGCCGTCAGGTCCGGACGGTAGGAAAGCCTGCGCCGCGCCAACGGGCTGGGCCGCGGCTGCGCAGGCTCCTGGATGGACTTTGCCGCAATTTGGACAGGCACTCATGATTAACTCCGCGCTGAGAGCGAGTATATCGCTAAAGCATATCTGGTTGTCTCAAATTCTACAGCTGTGTTGGTACACCGGGGCGATCTGCTTATAATTGCATGGTTTAGCGTTTACGATGGGGCCAAGTCAATGAGCAAACGGATCGCCTTGGGCGCCGATCACGCCGGCTTCGAGCTAAAGCAAGTCGTCGCCGACTGGCTGAGAAAAGAAGGGTATGAGCTGTCGGATTACGGCACGGACAGCACCGAGCCGTGCGACTACCCCGATTTTGCCCAGGCTGTTGGCGAGGCGCTGGCCGCCAAAAAGGCCGACCTGGGCATTGTCGTCTGCGGCAGCGGCGTCGGGGCATCGGTTGCAGTCAATAAGGTGCCCGGCGCCCGTGGAGCGCTTTGCCACGATACCTTTTCAGCGCGGCAGGGTCGTGAAGACGACGACACGAATGTACTTTGCATGGGCGCCAGGGTTATCGGACCCAGCCTCGCCCTGGAAGTGCTCAAAGCGTTCGTCAATGCCGAATTTTCTAAAGCCGACCGCCACGTTCGCCGTTTAAACAAAGTCATGGCCATCGAAAAAAAGTACATGAATAACCCCGTCAGAGGGTAATAAAGATACGAAGGCCCTGTTGGGCGATTAGCCCTTAGACAGAGAACGTACAGTGCAATCGGGTAATGGCGCCAATCTAGTAGGCAAGACGCTGGACCAGCGCTATCAGGTGCAGGATCTTGTCGGAACCGGTCCGAGCAGCTCGATTTATCGGGCGGAAGACCTGACGCGCAAGTATGGCGTCGCTCTGAAGGTTTTAGCAGGCTCGGTCGACGACCAAAAAATTCGCGAGCGCTGCAAGCATGGTGCCGAAATGGCCAGCAGCCTCGCCCATCCAAACATCGTTCGTCTCTATTCGTTTAACGTCACCGACAGCGATACGGCTTATTTCGTCATCGATTATGTTCAAGGCGAAAACCTCGCTGAGGTTCTAAAAGAAAGGAAACAGCTGAGCGAGGATTTGTGCATTTCAATTTTTGGGCAGGTGTGCGACGCCCTCGAACACGCGCACGCCAAAGGTGTCGTCCATCGCAACCTCAAGCCCAGCAACATTATGCTAATCAGCGCCCCCGGCGACAGCTACGTCGTAAAGATTGCCGACTTCGGGCTTGCTAAGGCTCGCGGTGAAAAAGAGACGAGACAGAGTCTGGCGAAAAAAGGCGAGCTGGTCGGAAATCCCCTGTACATGAGCCCCGAGCAGTGCACTGGTGACAAAATCGACGAGCGCGCCGACATCTACGCCGCTGCGTGCCTACTCTATGAATGCCTCACGGGCAAACCGCCTTTCGAGGGCATCAATTCATTTGAGATCATGAACAAGCACATGAGCGAACCCTTGCCGGATCTGACGGTGACCGCCCCGCATCTGGCGCATGCTCGTCAACTGAATTTGATTTTGAAACGAGGTTGCGAAAAGAAGGCGGAGCAGCGCTATCAATCAGCCGGCGAAATGAGTCATGATTTGAATCT
>DATNQY010000115.1:0-15374 GCA_036703785.1 Candidatus Obscuribacterales bacterium | reverse complement strand
TTGAACATTTCCAGCGGTCCAATCTGATCTGCGCGCATGCATCTGCCTCTTGAAGTGAATCTTACAACAGAAGGCGCTGCTGTGTTTCTCTATTGCGGGGCGCGCTGTCAAGCGTCACGGGCTGAGCTGGATTTGGTATAACGAGAGGTCCCGAGCGTGGAGAATGAGCCTTGATCAGCCTTGTTGACCATAAAATCGAAGACTACGCCATCGCCAAGAGCGAGCCGACCAGCGCACTATTGCAGGAGCTTGTCAAAAAGACGCACGCTAGCACTGAGTTACCTCAGATGCTTACCGGGCCCATCGAGGGACGCTTTCTCAAGATGATGGCGCTGATGGTAGGTGCTAAACGGATTTTAGAGATTGGAATGTTCACAGGTTACTCGGCGCTTTCTATGGCGGAAGCGCTGCCCGCTGATGGTGAACTTCTTACTTGCGAAATCGATCCAAAACACATTGCCATTGCCAAAGAGTTTTACGCTCGCAGCGAGCATGGTAAGAAGATCAAAATTTTGGAAGGACCGGCGCTGAAATCAATCGAGGCACTGAAAGGACCATTCGATCTCTGCTTCATTGATGCGGACAAAACGAACTACCCCAACTATTACGAAGCCGTCCTGCCTCTAATGAGGACAGGCGGCGTTATTCTTGTAGACAACGTTCTTTGGAGCGGCCGCGTTCTCAACCCGAGTTCCGAAGATGATTTCGCCATCGTTAAACTAAACGATCGCATCGCGAAAGACGACCGAGTGGATCGCGTGCTCCTTCCGATACGCGACGGCGTGTTCTGCGTACGCAAGAAGTAATGGCACCGGCGGACTTTAGCCCGCTTTCGACGAGGATCCAAACCAATGACCCAAACAGCAGGTAAAGGCACAACAGTCATGCCCCGCACTCCGGTGAAGGAAGTGCTTCAGCCCGAAAGCGTAGGCAAGAATGTAAGGCTGTGCGGTTGGGTGCGCACGCGGCGCGATTCCAAAGCCGGGCTTTCCTTCATCGATCTCAACGACGGCTCCTCACTCAAGGGCGCGCAGGTGGTGGCGGAAAGTTCGCTGCCCAACTACGAGTCCGAGATTCTTAAAACCGGCATCGGCAGCAGCGTCGAGGTGATCGGAGAAGTGGTGGCATCCCCGGCGAAGGGACAACCGACTGAAGTCAAAGCCCAGTCGGTTCGTGTGCTCGGATATGCGGATCCTGAAAAATATCCCTTGCAGAAGAAGGGAACATCGTTCGAGTTTCTCCGCTCAATTGCTCACTTGCGCCCGCGCACCAATTCGTTCGGCGCGGTGTTCCGCATTCGCAATGAAATTTGCCGATCTATTCACAACTTTTTCCAATCGCGTGGATTTATCTACGTTCAAACACCGATTATCACCGCTTCTGATTGCGAAGGCGCTGGTCAGATGTTTCGTGTGACCACTCTGGACATGCTAAATCCTGCCACCAAGCCTGGTGACAAGGGCAACGAGATCAACTTTGAAGAGGACTTCTTCGGCAGAGCGGCAAACTTGACGGTGAGCGGACAGCTCGAGGCGGAAGTTTTTGCGCTCGCGTTTTCGGATGTCTATACGTTCGGACCAACCTTCCGCGCAGAAAACTCGAACACCACTCGTCACCTCGCTGAATTCTGGATGGTGGAGCCTGAAATGGCGTTCTGCGATCTGGAAGGCGATATGAATTGCGCCGAGTCCTTCCTGAAGACCATCTTCAATGATGTGCTGACCAACTGTGCCGCGGACATGGAATTCGTGCACGAACGAATCGATAACACGGTCGTTGATACGCTCAAAGCAATCGCCGGCTCGGAGTTTGCTCGCGTTTCATACACGGAAGCGGTGAAAATTCTGGAGGAATCAAAAGAATCATTTGAATTTCCGGTTTCCTGGGGAATCGATTTGCAAACCGAGCACGAACGCTATCTTACCGAGAAGAAATTCAAGAAGCCGGTGATCGTCTACGATTATCCGAAAGAGATCAAAGCCTTTTACATGAAAATGAACGATGACGGGAAGACCGTGCGTGCAATGGACGTGTTGGTGCCGCGCATCGGCGAAATCATCGGCGGTAGCCAGCGTGAGGATCGTGTCGAGATTCTCGAGCAGCGCATGAAGGACTTCGATTTGAATCCGGAAGAATACTGGTGGTACCTCGACCTGCGTCGCTTCGGCACTGCGCCACACGCCGGATTCGGTCTGGGGCTCGAGCGCACGGTGCAATTCTGCACCGGCATGGGCAACATACGCGACGTGATACCGTTCCCGCGCGCACCGAAAAGCTGCGATTTTTAGAATGGTGTACTTGAAAACGCGGCTGTGATACATTTCACTATGTGTTTAGGCGAATGTCATTAGCGGGTTTTAGCGGGCTGGCGGCCACTCTGGCCGTAACGCTGTCGTGCGCGCTGCTTGTTGCGTCCGTGGCGGCCGGTCCTGAAGCGGACGTGCACTTTCAGCGGGCCCTCGATTACGAGTTTCACCAAGATATTGATGCCGCGATAGCAGAATACAGGCGCGGGTTAGAACTCGATCCCAACTCGCTTGCAGGACACGCGAATTTGGGCGTGTTGCTTTTGAACGAGTGGGGAGACGTCGATGGTGCCATTTCCGAATTCATGACGGCGCTTGGCATCGATCCCGAAAACGCGTTCGCGCAGACACATCTCAATGAAGCGGTGGCATTGCGCAACAGCACCGCTGATGAAGACATCGAGCGCGGCAACAACTATTACCGCGCCGGACAGCTTGTGCGCGCTGCTGCGGCTTACCGGATTGCCTGCTACGTCGCGCCTAAAAACGCCGAAGCGCACAATTCGCTGGCGTGGACGCTTTATCGTCTCGGGAAGCTGAACGATGCGCTGAAGGAAGTCACCACGGCATTGCGTCTGGCTCCCGAAGATGCCGAGTACATCAACACGTTGGCTTGCGTGCTTTACGATCGCGGCGACGCCGAGGGTGCAATGAAAGAATTTGAACGCGCGATCGCGCACAGCAAGAAGGTGAATGCTGCCGATCTCTACGGGCTGGCGGTAGTCTTCTTTTCGCAAGGTGACAAGCAACGCGCCGCCGATAATTTCAAGCAAGCGCTGCAGAACGACCCCAACTTCGCCGACGCCCGCTACCTTCGCGACAAAATCGGCATGTCGGTGCACGCGCTCGCCTCACACGAAAGTTTGCTGGATTTGTCGGGCGTGAAGAAAAACCAATAAACGAAGGGCATTTGAAAGCGGGCTGAAGCCCGCCGGTACCAATGCCGGGGCGCGGTACAATCAATATCATGCAAACGAAAGTTCCTGAGCTGGCCGGCTACCTCGAATCGCGAGCTCTGTCGCTCGAGGAGTTGAACGCACTTGTCGAGGCGTTGGATACCGTCGACAGCCGGCCACAAGCGTGCGCGATGTTGCACGAGCTTGCCGCGCGCCTGGAAGAACGCAAGGGGCATGAGGGACTACGCCTGCTGCGAATGGAAGTTCCCGGATGTGAGGAGCCGATCAGGCTGATTCTGCATCCGGCCACATTCG
Organism: Candidatus Obscuribacterales bacterium; assembly: GCA_036703785.1. GTDB lineage: Bacteria > Cyanobacteriota > Vampirovibrionia > Obscuribacterales > Obscuribacteraceae > JADYXS01. The sequence continues at coordinate 11,857 of DATNQY010000115.1, read as the reverse complement.
AGCCCGAGCAATGGGGACGAACATTTGCTGAAGGCTTGCTGAAAGAGCCGGAAGTTTTCAAAGGTCAGTCGGTGGTGGAACTCGGCGCCGGCACCGGCTGGATTAGCATCTTATTGCTGAAGAGAACGCTCGCCCGCAACGTATTAGGACTCGACCTCAATCCGATAGCTGTTGCCATCGCACGGTTGAATACCTGGTTGAACGGCAGCGACGCGCAGGGCAACCTGCTCACCACCGCCTTTGGTGCTCCGCTTGTGGAAGCATTTAGAGTGGCGGTATCCGATCTGCTGCAGGAGCCATTGGCGCGCGACGAGAGGTTCGATCACGTAATTGGTTGCATACCCCAGGTGCTTCACCCACACGGCGAATCGGTCAAAGATAAAAAAGGGCTGAGCACTCGCGACTTGTATGACCTTAGCAATTACTGCTTTGAGCAAGGTATTCTCGAGGATCGATTTGGTTTGCCCTTGATTGCGCGCGCTCTCGAGCAAGCGCAACTTTGTCTCAATGCCGGTGGACTGCTTACGTTGATTTTCGGCGGCAGACCTGGTCTGGAAGCAATAGACGGTGTCTTCCGGCGGCGCGGCTATGAGCCGACGTTGCGATGGAGCAGGCGCATTCAACAAGCCGATGACACAGACATCGCCTCGCTGGTGGCACTCGAAAAGGCGTACGGCATCAAGTTCCACTTTTACACGTCCTATAGCTCGACGCAGTCTATTCCGGCGGCAACTGCCATGCGATGGCTTGAGAAAGGACGGATGCTTTATCACGATCTGCTTGTAATGCAGGCGCGAACTCGTTTTGAAAGGCCGATGTTGTCTTTCGTTAGAAACTTGAACACGCTCGGCTTGGGAGAAATGAGGCGTGAAATTGATCTCTCTAACGTTTCCGAAGAGCAGATTAGTTTTCTCGCTCGATTGACTCAGGAGTTTCTTGGCCGGAAAACGGTGCCGTATCCGCACGAACGTGGCGATCTGAGTTTGAGAACAAAGATTTCGCGGTTTCTCAAAACTTACTGTGGTCTTTCGGTGAAACCGCAGGAGCTTTTTGTTGGACCAGAACGGATGCAGCTGGTTCATAGCATCCTATCCATGGTTTTGCAGCCAGGCGATCAGGTGCTGCTTTCTGGTTCGCTGCAATCGGTTTATCGCGGGATTTTCAGCTCGATTGAATGTTCGCCTATCTCCGGCAATGACGATCTTGCTGAATTGATGGCGCTCGATGATTTGTTTGCACCGAAGATTTGTTTGCTGGCACCGTATGAGATGGATAATCCCTCTCCCCTTGTGCTGCAAACATTCATCAGGCAAGCGGAGGCTCATCCCGATCGCTGGTATGTTATCGACGACTCCGATAACTTCGATATCGGATCGCAGTTGAAATCGAATGTGATGATGCGTTTGCTTGGCGAGCAGACGTTGCCGCCGAACCTCGTGTTTCTCTATGGGCTAATCAAGAATACCGTTTGTCCGGATCTGGAACTGAGCTTCGCCATCAACTTGCCGGACTTGTGGATCGAGGGGCTTGATGTTGCTGCGGAGCTGTCGTATTCGCGCATTCCTTACCCGGCACAGCTTTATTATGAATGGCTGTTCGATGATCTTCTGTCCTTTCCGTTTCCAGACTCCGGGGCGAACAAAGAATTGGGACGTTTCTGTCCGGTTGCGCAGGTCTCAGACTGGTTCAAATCAGTTGCTTCAGATCCCGCCTTTGCGCCAAAGCCAATTGATCCCGAGGACGCGGACGTTCTCAGATTTGATTATGGCGAGTTCGAGGCTCCTGTTCCTAACGCACTATTGCGCGGCTTGATTAAGGGATTTCTGGAGCCTGTCAAATCCGGACTGCCGGAAGTTGTGAAATCGAGAATCGCCGCATATGTGGACTTTACGCGAGGCGTCAAAGTATCTGAGTCGCGAATAGCTCTCGGGCAAGGAGCTTTCCCATTGCTTGGGAATCTTGTTCGCGTGTTGAGAAAGCGGCTGGGTCGGACACCGGTCGTGGCTATGCCACGAGGCTCATACGGCCTAGTATATTCTCTGGTGGCGTACCATGGTGGACGCTGCGTCCTCATCGATACGGAAGCTGAACAGGGATTTCCGATCACGGTGCAGGCGCTAGCGAAGTCACCGGAAAAGGTGGACTTGCTCTGGTTGACCCAACCGAACAATCCAAGCGGACTATTCTTTGAGCATGATACCGTGGCCGGTATCATGCAGTTGTGTGCGCAACAGGGTATATACGTTCTTGCCGATGAAATCTTTTTTCTCTTGAGCGATCCCCAATTAGGATCGTGGACAGATCCGCAACTCAGTTTCGCCGCTTTCTTGAATCGCCCCGAAGCGAAGTGGCTATTCGTATGCGATGGGCTGGCCAAAGGATTCGCCGCCGGCGGCATACGCGATGGCTTCATGGCTTGTCCCGACGAGCATTGGGCGGACGAGCTGCAAGCAATCACGTTGATGCCGCCATCGGTTTGCTTGCGAGCCTGGGATGGTCTCTATTCAGTTTTTCTTGATAAAGCGCCGCATCCGATGATGGATCTGGCAAAAGAACTCGCGGAAGTCGAGGAATATCTATTGAGCATGCGCAGGCGCTTGCACGATCAGCGCGAACGTGTGCTCGCCGTTTTGCGAAGCCATGGATTAGGCGATCGCTTAGATTCAGCGAAGCGAGGCGGACTCTTCGTTCTGGGCAAGTTCGACGAGAAGATGTGCACGGACCTGGCGAGGCAACAAAAGTTGTTGCTCAATCCGCCCAAATGGGCGCGAACTCCCGGCTGGGCGCGCCTGTGCTTCAGTCTTGAACCTGATCGCTTCGATCGGGCGATGCAACGCCTGCAGCATTTTCTAACCCAATGAATGATGTTCACGCACAGGTTCTCGACGCCCACCGCCGGATCAACGAGTCGGTGGTGCGTACGCCACTCGAACGCTCCAACGTGCTCAGCGAACGGTCGGGCGCGAATGTCTATCTCAAATGTGAGCATCTCCAGCATACCGGCTCGTTTAAACTGCGTGGTGCGTTCAACAAGCTCATGCATCTGCAGGAGAACGCAGGACGGCACGATGCGCCGCCGCTGCGGATCGTGGCGGCGTCGACAGGCAACCACGGAATGGCTGTTGCATATGCGGCCAGCAAACTCGGCATCAACGCCTGCATTTATCTCCCGCGCGAAACGTCGCAGGTCAAGCAAGAGGCTATTCGAAATTTGGGAGCAACAATCGTTGCGGTGGATGGCGATTGCCTGACGGCCGAAATCGAGGCGCGAAAGAATTCCGAGCAAACTGGCGCCCCATTTGTTTCGCCGTACAACGACATTCATGTTGTCGCCGGACAGGGAACGCTTGGTCTTGAACTGGCGAACGATGCCGAGCTCGATGCGGTCTTCGTTGCCGTCGGTGGCGGCGGGCTGGTCGGGGGCATTGGAAGTTATCTGAAAACTGCGGCGCCAAAGGTTCGAATCGTCGGGTGCTGGCCAGAAAATGCACCGGCTATGCTCCGATGCATCGAGGAGAAGCAGATCGTCGATGTTCCTGAACAACCGACGCTTTCGAACTCGACTGCTGGTGGCGTGGAACCTGGGACAGTAACATTCGATCTTTGCCGGCAGGTTATCGACGAGCACATCACCGTCACCGAGGCAGAAATCGCGGACGCCATGCGGCTGATCGCCGAGCACGAACGCTGGCTGGTGGAGGGTGCCGCCGGCGTGGCCGTGGCGGCGTTCATTAAGCAGAAGGACCATTATGCCGGCAAAAATGTCGCGGTTGTTCTTTGCGGGCGAAATTATAACTGGTCGCAACTGAGAAGTATATTTGCACTGTAAGGGCGGCGCGTTGCGCGCCCCTACGAGTTCATGATCCCGATCAGTCATTAATCAATCGATACCCTGGTTTGGTGCGCCGGCAAATTTGGCGTTTGTTCTATCCTTGATGGCCGCTTTTTGCGCATCGAGTTCGGCAATCTGGTCCTTCAAGATTTGCTTCGCGCTCGTGTGATGATCGCGAGCGCGTTTGCTGGTCAGTTCGTTCCAAAATTGATTGCGCAGAGTCTCCATCGTAGAAAACGCGTTGCCTGCACCATACGTGATTGCCACCTCACCGGTGGTCAAAAAGCGTGCATGGGCATCTTTGGTATAGCGAAATGCTCCCATTGTGCCGCCGACGCCGTTGGCAATCTTCGTGCCACCACTGACTCCTGAATTAATTACATTTTCAATGAAACGATGTCGTGCTGCTTTTTGCTCAGACTTTCTCATCGCTGCGTGTTGGACGAGAATTCCCAATTCCGACTTCACAGCCTGTTGATGCAGCAGTTCTGCTTTGACAGTCAGAATTGGTTTATCCTTCAGCATGGACAGTAATTCGTCCTGGTGCTGTTGCAATTGATCCATTTTGTCGATTTGTTGAACGTCGAGGTCCTTACAGACGGCGCTCCGCGCTGACATTCTTTCGAGCGCTCCACCTGCCCGGTTCAAAAAAGGCGCTGAGACGTTTAGTCCGCCTGAGATGATGTCGCAGATCCCGCCGACACCGCCATTGCGTGTGCGGACTCTTGAATTCAATTGCGTCTGATAAGGAGCATACAGACTCGCATACGCGGACCCCACTCCCGACTCCGCGTTGCTGATCATGGAGATGATATATCCGAGGTTGCGCGTGAATCTAGCGCTCTTAGCCTGCGCATAGAATCTGGCAAATTCATTGTCGCCCATGTCGCGCAGATCCTGGAGAACGGCTCCTTCGCGTTGCGCAATCGTCCGTTCCGGCTCATTCCAATCAAGTGCTTTCACAGCCGAAGATCTTTGTAGCAGCAACTCGTCGATTTCTTTCGTCAAGTCTGCGGCGTTTCGTCTTGCGGAAGCGAGGTCGGTGCCGTGTCGGTGTTCTCTGTAGCCCGATAATACGTCAGCAGCCAGCTCGAATGCGCTTCCGCCTACAGTTATGCAGTTGGCGATAACACGAGAGCGGGCAGCCGTGGCGAAGTAGTTGTTCGGTGCGCGTTTTGTCGTATTCAGCCAATAGAATCTGCCCGCTCCGGTTTGCAAGGCACCAATAGTGGTCAGCGCTCCATTGGTTGCGCCAATCGCCGCCCAACGTCTCGCCGCCCACGGGCTATGTGGCATGGCGTTTATTTTTGTGGACGCGTTCAATTTAAATAGATCGAGTTCCTTTATCACTATTTCATCTGTAAGCGCTGCGATATCTTGTTGATTCGGGGTCTTGGCCAGGCTGCTCGCTGGGGACCAAAGAAGCACCACTGCAGTCAGTAGCGCAAGGCGGGCAGTGTAATCGTTCATAAGCGAACCTCACTGTCGGTCAACTACTACAGTGAGGCAGCGAGTTTAAGGTACGGTTAACAAGCGGGTGTCATTTGGCGTGATGATTGATGTCGGCGAGCCTTTTTTGTAATGCCGGCACATCTTGGTCGTGACCGGAATTTTGCAACGCTTGAATATAGCGGGCAAGATAGGTCGCCGAAAGGTGGCTGTTGCCTAGACCTTGCGAATCCAGAAACTGCAAACCTTGAGCAAACGCTCTGACTAACTCGTCCTTTTTATCGTTGTGATAAAACACAGTTCCACAAGCGAAAATCGCCTCGGGAAAATAGTAGGCGGTACGCCAACCGACGTTGCCTTGTGATTGATTGGCCATCATAAGTTCCAGACCTTTGCCGGCATACTTCTGCGACTTATCGAACTCATGTTGTTCGAAAAGCGAGCTGCTTGTCTTGGCGTAGGTCAATCCTTCCCAGAAATGATTGCCTAGCTTGCTGAACAGTCCGGCCGCTCTTTGGTAAGCGCGATCGGCGTCCACGAACTTAGCCTGATCGGTGTTGAGCGAGGCAAGATCTAATTGCAACATGGCTTGGTTCATCACACTGTTATCGGTGATTGCAGCTTCCTCGTCATACATACGAGCAGCATCGGTAAAGCGGTGCTGCTCTCTGTACATCCAGCCGAGTGTTGCCAGCGTGTCGACAATTTCTTGCTCGCGCTTATCTGTGACAAAGGCGTTGAGCATGGCAAGTTGGCGTAGCCTGCCAATTTCCGCACTGCGTGGATCGCTGGTAGCGTACGCCTGCGCACTTTCACGCAAGCTGTCGGCGATCATCGGGCGTAATCCCGCAGGGGTTAGTTCTGCCCATTGGCGGTAGGCCCTCTCGGCTTCCGAGGCATTGTGAGCGATCACCAACCTGTCTCCGAGATTGGCATACTGTTTTGCCAGAGCACTTGCGTCGAGGTGATGTTTTAGCGTCAGCTCTGCTACCTGGTTGAGAATTTGCACGGACTCTGTGGTGTTGGCGTGCGGAAGCTTAGCGAGCAGCAAAGACTTCGCTTCCTCCGCATGACTCTGTTCGGTTGTGGTATCACGCAAGATTGCTTGAATGTCGGAAAGCGTGGATTGGATGTTTACTGCGACAGTATCATTTCCGATGCTCAGCACTTTGACTACGGTGGTCGTCCCCGGGATGTCCATGACGATCCAAACTGCGACAACTACTGCCACCATAGCTGCTATCGCCAGCCCGACGAGCAGGGGTATTAGTGGACTCTGCCGTATCTGCGTATCCGGCCGCGAATCAGGGTGAAGCATCGAATTCCTTCTGGGTGAATTTTTCCGAGAGTTCGTCGGGCTGATCGAGCGCGTCCTTCTCGGTCGTGTAGACCACGTCTTTCTCCGTGATCTTTCGCGATCCTCTGAATTCTTGTGCTTCGGCGAGTTTGTTTAACAGTTTGTCGGAAGGTTTTGCCACAAGCTCGGCATGTTGGTATCGTTTTTGATTTCGTATTTCAATTCGCTTGTTGCGCAGGGAGTTTAAGAGTGTTCTTACGATTGGAATTGTGACGAACAAAGTTCCATACACAACCAGAGCAATCACCAGAGTCATCAGCCGGCTGTGCGCCAGGGAAGGCTGGTTGTGGAACCAGTTCCAAACCGTCCAAGCGCCGGCTACGTTGAGTCCGGCCACTATGAATACCGGCAGCAGTTCACCTTCCGGGATGTTGGTGAACTTCCACGGGAATTCTTGGAGATACGCCGGAGGATGCACATCTTGATCGGCGGCTGTAGATTGCATCGCCTCGAACACGTAAATGATATTGCCCTTGGGCGTAACTTCCGGCTGACCGTTGAAACGAACCAGCACCGGCAACACTGCGTTTTCATCTTTCGGATCGGCGCCTGTGTATGGGGCCAGTTGTTCTGCCGTCACCACGTTGCCGTTTTTCTTGATCACCTGCGCGATTACTTGCCAGCGTTTTTGATCGATCCCTTCATTGGGATCGCCATCACCGAATAAGAACGAAAAACAATTGAGCAGAAAATTCGAGCGCGAGCGTTGGCGAATTGTGGGACGGCGGTAGTCGTAGTATTGCACCGGACGTCTCGTCATCGCGTCCCACAAAAACAGGTCGCGCAAAATCATCCAGTCCCAGAAGCTGAAATGAAATCCGCCGGTGGGCATGAATATTGGAAAGCCGCCGCCGCGGTCGTCGTCATCACCGCTGCCCAGACCTCTTGATACGATCACCGCAATCAGCAGCAGCAATACCACGATGGTTATCAGCGAGGCGATAAGCGCAATGCCAAATGAAATCCGCAGCAAGTAGAATCCGACTTCCGCAAGCTTTGCGCCAAGAACCACAAAAGCTGCCGCCACGCCTTTAGCCAGGTAGCTGTTGGTGAAGCCCGGGTGAAAACTATAAACAATGTCGCCCTTATCCCCAACCTGCATGTTGCCGCCGGTCTCGAAGGCAACCTTGTTGAGCTCTTGCTGCACGACGAGAACCGGCAAGCCGGTTTTCGTGGCCACGTCGGCGGGCGTCACGCGACGGCCGAGGTCACCAATTGCCTTCAGAATGGTTTGCTTCTGCTTATCTTGTACCGGCATATCAACTAGAGATTGTACTTCAGGTACAGCCTGACTGCTAGGCGGGCGACAAATGGCGTCCGTCGCCCGGAGCTAGTGTACAAGCGCTCTCAGCAGCGGGCCGACCGCCTGGAACATGGCTATAAACGCGCAGGCAAGCGACTCTCCTGCAATCGCCCCGGATGCCGCTGGAATTATGAACTGCTCGCCCGACTTCTTGTTGACCTTCAGCCAAATCGCCGAGATAACGGCCCCGATGAAGAAGGCGACGCTGTTGGAGAAGACCATCACCCAGGAAAGTCCCAATCCCATCGGCGAAGGCAAATATTTACGTGTCTTCGGATAGAAGTGCTCGAGAGAAGCCAGAATGATTCCCAGCACTCCGCCGATGAGCATACCCCAGCGGGCCGTGAGAGGCACGTATGAAATGCCGTGTGACAACGCCTCGGCCACCGCCTTGTAAACATAGGTGGAGGGCGGATGGAAGGCATCGAGTGTTTTCGCATCAGGGATCATGAGGTACCAGGCCGGCACGATCGCCAGCGTTCCAAACACGACGCCCGTCAATTGAGCCAGAAACTGCTTCCGCGGGTTAGCACCGAGCAAATAACCGCTCTTCAAATCGGTCAACAGGTCGGCAGAGCTGGACGCAATGTTTGCTGTGCACGAAGCGACCATCAAATTCGTGGTGGCGTTGGCGGGGGAGAGAACCGCAAAGATGAGCTGGCTAACTTTTCCCATCGCTCCAATTGGTGTAACGTTTGTTTCGCCGGTCGACCTGCAGGCAACCAGTGCCAGAAAGAAGCTGAGCAAGACTGAGAGGACGCCGAGTGGAATCGCAATCGAGAATGCGACGTATTGAAGCAAGGCCATTAATATGAGCAAGGGAATTGCTCCCAGCAAAAACCATTTGCTCGGTACTTCCAGTCTGGCAATTTCTTCAATGGTCGATTTCTGTCCGCCGGGCTTCAGCACGCTAAACGAACGTGCAACTTGCTTCCACTGCAGCGCCAAAGCCATCAGTCCGGACGTCACCATCAAGGCGCTGCCCGTCCAGAGCGACCATTTGATCAACAACTCGGGACTCTGGAGTTCACCCGATTGTAACAACATAGGGCCGATTATAAAGTAAAGCAAGCAGGACCCGACAAGCATCGATACGGACACGCGCAAACCGACAATCATGCCCGCGGCGACGAGCATTACACTCGGTTCGAATCCGAAGCTCGGGAATTCTTTGCCTTTGAATAGATAAGGGAAGGCATAAAGATCCGGCAGCTTTAGACCCAACGTTTTTTGGAAAGCGAAATCACCGGCGCGCATGATGCCGACAACGGCTCCGACCACGAGCGTTCCGATTAGCGCTTTCGCTTGTTGCACGGATTCTTTCGAGCGCGAGTATAAACTGCGCAATGTTTCAGCGGCGGCGATTCCGTCGGGAAATGGTAGTTTTTCCCGGTTGATCATCTGGCGTTTCATCGGCACCGCCATGAAAACACCAAGAGCGGCGGTGAGTAAAGTGAACGGCAGGAGGATCTGCCACCCAATATGTTTACCGGTGATCAGAAGATACGCACCGAATGCGGTGGCAATGGTGGAGCCGGTCGAGTAGCCGGCGGCCGAAGCGGTCGACTGCATGCACGTATTCTCTAATATCGACATCGGCGTCAGCTTGCGGAATGGAATGCGAAGGGCGTTCCAAATTACGAATGAGAGAACGCACGCCGTGATCGCCACGCCGAACGCCCAGCCGACTTTGATCATCGTATAGAGATTGGAAATCGACATAAGCGAGCCGAGCAGTCCGCCCATGATGATCGCGCGCCAAGTCAGTTGAGGCACTGTGTCACCCTGGTACACGTTGTGGTACCAGTCGAGGTAGTCTTTGTCGGACTGATCTAAATCTCTGTGTTCTTCCAGCTCACTAACCGGAGCGCCGAGCACAGGGGCGTCTTCGCCCTCACGTTTTAATTCGACTGATACTTCTCTTTCATCCATCTGATGTGCTTTCTATACCTTCGGTGCAGAGAGCAAACAGAAGTTTTCATTCTCCAATCCGCGCAAAGCACTGGCGCGTGCTACGCGAGATATAGCCAGTTGGAAAGCGGCGGTGCGCAAATCGCAGCGGCTCGATTTCGCTATGGACTTTGTCTCCTTATACGCTTCCGACATGATGGCGGCCAGCTCGTTGATGACGCGCTCTTCCGTCCAACGGAAGGTCTGGATGTTTTGCACCCACTCGAAGTAGCTGACCACGACGCCGCCTGCGTTGGCAAGAATGTCGGGGACAACGGTGATTCCGCGCTTCGTTAGAATCTCATCGGCTTCCGGTGTAGTCGGGGCGTTTGCTCCTTCAATGACTACCTTGGCGCGCACGTCGTCGGCATTGTTTTTGTGCAAGACGCCGCCGAGAGCGGCCGGAATCAGCACGTCGCAGTCGCTAGAGAATAAATCGGCAGGCGAGGTCTGATCTGCGTCCTTATAGCCGCTAATGGAACCGCGTGCTTGAGTGTGTGCGGTGAGCCCGTTAATGTCGATGCCCGACTTCTTGTAAATCGCGCCGGTGGCATCGGCTACGGCTACGATGCGGGCGCCCCTGTCATAAAGGAAGCGGGCCGCCCAAGAGCCGACGTTGCCGAAGCCTTGAATCGCCACTCGCACTCCGTCCATGTTTATTTGGTGGTCGTCGAGAACCGATTGGGTAATCATCGCGATACCGCGCCCGGTGGCAGCTTCTCTGCCGGCACTGCCGCCCAACTCGATCGGTTTTCCGGTTACTACCGAGGGAGTCCAGCCATGATACTTCGAATATTGATCTACAATCCACGCCATCGTCTGGGCGTTGGTTCCCATATCCGGTGCGGGAATATCAAGCTGTGGTCCGAGAATGTCGTGAATATTGTCGATGAAAACACGGGTCAATCGCTGCAATTCGGAATGGGAAAGTTTATTGGGATCGCAGGAGATGCCGCCCTTTGCGCCTCCGTAGGGAATATTGACGACGGCGGTTTTGAACGTCATCAAGGCTGCCAGCGAGTTGACTTCATCGGGATCAACTTCCGGGTGATATCGCAATCCGCCCTTCATTGGTCCGCGTGAGTTGTCGTGCTGCACGCGGTAGCCCGTGAATGATGCCAGTTCTTTATTGTCCAGCTCGACGGTGCATTCGACCTTCAGCTCCCGTTTGGCGGTGATCAGCACCTGTTCCAAATGGTGTCCGATGCCGAGCTCTTTTGCCGCGCGTTTGAAATAGTAATTTGTGCCTTCGGATGCCGATGCGTTCATTCTTCTAACTCCCTGCCATTTTTGGCGAGCTTTTTGTTGATCAGGTCTTTTATCGCTGGAATTGCTTGTACGGTTGCTTTTTGGCCGGCGGCCATAGCCAGGTCCATGTCCTTAAGGCTGCGGGACAGCAATTGGATACCCGCTACGTCAGGATGAATACATAGATCAGCCTTGGAAACTTGTGGTGCATCAATGCTGCTTAAATGCATATTCAGGCAGCGGTAGGGCACCGTGCCAATCTTGCGAAAATGATTGTCTTTGAGCTCGACCAGCTGTTCGTCGACGTTGACGGCAATCACGATGTCGGCTCCCATGGCGCGACACTGATCGACAGGCAAATTGGCTACGACGCCACCGTCGACAAGCAACTTGCCGTCGTAAATCACCGGCTTGCGCAACTCCGGAATGGCGGAGCTTGCTTGCAAGGCGCGGCCGAGGTTGCCGGTGGTGAGAGCGGCCGGTTGTCCATCCAGAAGATTGGAGGCGACGGCGCAAAATGGGATTTTCAAATCTTCGATGCGCCTGCATTCGGACGCAACGCGTTCATTGATATATTTTGCGAATTTATGTCCACGATATAGCCCGTCGTAATTGTGAAACACGACGTGCGGTATGGCGAAGATAGGCACCAGAGTGACGCGTAAAAATATAGGCACCGTGTCATAGGAACGCACCATTGATTTGTTGCGGAAGAAAT